>UQFW01000007.1 GCA_900540405.1 Candidatus Avelusimicrobium faecicola
GGTACGCGCAAAAAAGCCGGCCCCTAAAAAGGCGGGCCGGCTTGAAAAAGTTTCCAGCTACACATTTATTTCTTTTGGGTGCGGCTCCATTCCAAAAAGTTGCGCCATTGGCGGTTTAACAGCTCCGCCTCTTCCGGCTTGACGGCAGGTTTTACCGCTTGCCCCTTTTGGAACAGCGCCCAAGCGGACGTATCTATATTTAACGCCTGCGCCGCCAAATAGGCCGCGCCCATAACGGTTGATTCCGTTTCCGGGCTTTTGTGCAGGTCGGTTTGCAAAATATCCGCCTGGAATTGCAGTAAAGCGGCGTGATTGGCCAGGCCGCCCGCTACCGTAATGGGGCCTAAATCCACCCCGTAATCTTTAATGTAGTATGCAATATCGGCCACCAAAAAGGCCACCCCGCGCAACACGCCGGCCACCATATCCGCCCGCTTGGTTTGGGGGGAGAAACCCGCCAGCACGGCAGAGGCATTAAAATCCCAATACGGGGCCCCTAAACCGCCCAAGGCGGGCAGAAACCACACCGGGCGCTGTGCTTGTGCGCACAGGTCGTCTAACTCGTCCATTTCAAAGGTAAAGCCTAGTTGTTTGAGCCAATCAAACGCCACGCCGCACGCATTAACCGGGCCTTCCAAAATAAAATCACACTTGCCGTTTGTGCCGGAGGCGGAAACCGACGTCAAAATCCCCGGGATTTGCTTTAGCTCTTTCCCCGCGTTGTGCAGGAAAAACGCCCCCGTGCCGTAATTAATACTGCTACTGCCCGCGTGGAGCCCCATGCCGGCCATAAACGCCTGCTGGTCGCCCACGCACACTAAAATAGGGATTCTCCGCTCCCGGTACTCATACAGGCCGTAATCTCCGGCCGTGGGGCGGATTTCGGGCAGGCAGGCGCGTTTAATGCCAAAGGCGTTTAATAAATCTTCATCCCAATCCCCGGTGTGAATGTTATAAAGCAACGTACGCTGGGCCAAGGTGGGGTCCACCGCAAAAACGGCGCCTTTGGTTAAATGCCAAATTAAATAAGTGGCCACCGGGCCGACGGCTAAATCGCCCGCTTTGGCCGCGCGGCGCACCGCCGGGATATGTTTTAAGCACCAGGCAATTTTGGGGGCGGAATAAAACGGCGTTTTATATAGCCCGGTCAGGCGGTGGATGTCCTGCTGGGGGGTCAGCACGCCTTGAGCTTCCTGCGTGGCGCGGCCGTCCTGCCAGCTTAAAACCGGGGCCAACGCCTTGCCGGTGCGGCGGTTCCACAAAACCACCGTGGAGCGCTGGGAAGAAACGGCAATCGCGCTGACTTCCTCCTCCTCCAATTTATCTAACATTTCGTTTAAGAGGGGGATTTGGCTTTCCAACAGTTCCTCGGCGTTGTATTGCGCATACCCTTCCTGCGGGTGCGCGGGGGCCAGGGTTTCCGCGCGTTTATATAATACCGCGCCGGAGCCGTCCACCGCAAACACGCGCGTGCCGGAACTGCCTTGGTCCAACGCTACAATGACATTATTATTCATGTTCAAACCACCTGTTTTCTTTCAGCAAGGTATAAGCGGCTTTATCCAACGCTTGCAGTTTTTCGGCCGCTTCTTGGGCATTAAAACTATCTTGTTGGGCCTCGCTATCCAATAACTGCGCGCCGCTGTGGCGCACGGCCCCTTGCGAGGTAATCAGCCCGATGTTTACCCCTTCGGACACAAACGCAAAACGCTCGTCCCGGCGGGAAGTATCCAACATATTGCGCCCAAACGCCGTATACGGAACGTGCAGGCCCGTAAGCGCGTAAAGGGTGGGCACTAAATCCAACTGGGATACCGTCATACTGCGTTTTTCCGCCGGGAGCAGTTTGGGGGCGTACATCACCAGCGGAATACGGAATTTGTCATACAGGGAATCCGTCTTGGCGCCGGACGTATGGTCCGCCACAAAAATAAACACCGTGTTATCAAACCAGCCGTCTTCTTTGGCGCGTTTCAAAAACTCGCCGATAGACCAGTCCGCATACGCCAACGTATTTTTGAACCCGGTTTCCCAATCGTCGCCCTCGTATTTGTTAAACTGCGGGAGCGTGCGCGCAAACGGCTCGTGCGTAATGCCGGTAAACACCATGCCCATAAAATTTTTCTCTTTGCGGTTTTTAATTTTATCCGCCGCAAACATCAGGGCCTCGTAATCATAGCCGAAAGGGGCCTTATCCTGGTATTTTAGCAGTTGGGGGATGTCTTCCCACCCGTAAGACTCTTTGGCCCCTAAAAAGGAAGCTAACGCGCACATACGGTACGAATCCCGGTGGGACGTCTGCGCGAAAAACGTATAGTAGCCGGCATTGGAAAAATTTTTGGGCATGGGGGATAAGGCAGTCAGTTCCAGCCCATAGCCGAACATCGGCAACCCCGGAATTAACGGCACGCCGCCAAAAACCGCCGCAAACCCAAAAATACTGCGCAGGCCCGCCGCATACGCATTGGTAAATGTTAGGCCGTGTTTTACTAAATCATCAAATACCGGGGTGACGCCGTAGCTCCCGCCGGAAAGCGAATCCACAAACCGCGGGTGCCAACCCTCTAGTAAAACAATCATAATGTTTACATCTTTTAGCTGGGTGGGGGCGTCGCTTTCCCGCATGAGGGGATAAAGTGCATAAGTTCCGGTTTCCCCGGGCGAAAAAAGCTGTTCGCGCGCCAGGCGGATAGCTTTATCAACAGGATAATCGTTCTGCACGTCCACGCGCCCTTTGCGCCCCACCTGATAGGCCGTAAAAGCACCGTTGAGCGTCAGCGCGGCGGCCGACGGCGTACGCGCGTAATTATACACGTCCGCCACGCCTAAGGACTTGCCGCGCCCCAAATGCCCGCGCACGCCCAAAATAATCAGCAGGATTATGAGTAGCAGTTTGCCGCCCTCGGCCAGCGGGGAGCCGAACTGCGGGGCAAAGCGTGTGGTAATTTTCCAACGGATAAAGCAGCACGCGCCCGCAAACACCGTCAACAAACCCACTAGCGGCCACAAGGCAGGCCCGAACATATAAGAAATAACAAAACCCCAATCGTGCGAAATTTGCACGATTTCTTCGGCAATATGGCGGTTTACTTTGGGGAAGTAAATTAAATCCGCCGCCAATACGCCCGCCAGCACCAGCATTACGCCCGCAATAATGTATAGGAGCCACTTGGCCCAACGGCGGGAATTAACCGGCAAATTAAGCAGAAAAATCAGCGGCCCCAAAAACAGCGCAATAACGGAAAAATCAAACCGCATTCCGTTCAAAAACGCGCTCCAAATTTCCGGCTTTGTTAAACCCTCAAAAACAGGGCGGAAACTTTCAAACAAGGCCACGCGGGCGGCCAAAAACATAGCCGCGGCCAAAAGAACAATATAAAAAGACCAACGAAAACGAAAATCCGACTTTTGCGGTTTTTTTATCCACATAATTTACTCCGTTTTTTTAAGCTCCAGTTCTACGCTTTCCTGCGGGGTGCCCAGCGCGCCCAAACGCGCTTTTTGCTCCGCGGGAACCGTATTATCCGTCAGCAAGGCTTCCACCGTGCTTTGCGTGGGAACCAGGGTTTTGTGCAATAAATTTAAGGAGCGCAAAAGCTCCACCACTTTTTGTTTATCGTTAAATTGGGTATGCGTCAGGCGTTTTAGCTCGGCCTGATAATGCGCGCCGAAATGGCGGTCAAAATGCTGTGCCTGCATAAGCGCAATAATCTCTTTTTTCAATTTTTCGTAATCTTCCAACGCCGCACCGCAACGGTCAATTTTATCGCTTAATTCTTCCTGCGGTGTTTTTTTAAGCGGCGCGGGGGCCGGGGTGGCCTGCGCTTGCGGCAGAGGGGCCGCCGCCGGGGCCGGGTTTATTAAACGCGCGCCATAACCGCTGGGGCCGGTGTATTCTTTACCTGTAAATACAGGGCAGATGTTGCGGTAATCGCACCAGCGGCATTGGTTTTCTCCGGGAGTGGGGGAAAACTTACCCGCGCGAATTTCGTCCGCCACCGCCAAAACCCCGTGCCAAAATTCCGTAATTTGTTGGTCGTCGGCGCGCTCAAAATACATTTCTTTTAGGGTAGGCAGATGATAAAAGCAGAGTTTTTCCACCTTTACCTGTTGCACGCCCGGGTCCTTTTGTTGGACCAGTTCTTTAATGGCGGGGCTCATTTCGGCCACTTTTTGATACATATATAACTGGTCCGGCGCGCGCTCCACCGTTTTGCCGGTTTTATAGTCCAAAATCATCACTTTGCCGTCGCCCAGGTAGTCAATACGGTCCAAAATGCTAATCAGATTTAAGCCGTCCGTATCCAGCTTGGACATCATTTCCACAGACAGCGGATGCGCGAACGTGGCCGCGTGCTTTTGGTAATAGGTTTCAATAATGCGGCGGCCTTCCTGGTAGCCGGCGGCTTCTTTTTCCGCACTGGCATAGCCTTTTTTTTCAAAAGAGGTGCTTTGCCAATCTTTCGTAAAAAAATCCAACGCTTGCTGTAAAGTGGGGAAAGCGGGATTTTTTATATCGTAAATGTACTCCATCACCGCGTGGAGCGCCGTGCCGAACGCAAAGTAGTATTTCGGCTTTTCCGGCAACATCAGCACATAGCGGAATTTGTATTTTTGCGGGCACTCTTTATACATGCCCAATTTAGAATAAGAAAACGATAAATTTTTAGCCATATAAACCCCAACAGATAATATTATTTCCATTCTATCATTTTATGACGGAAAAACAATATAAAAAATCCGTTATAGGCGCTCCGCCCGGCATTACCCGGATGTTAAAAGATAGGTCCCGAGAAAATAAGCCGTTCAAACGCTTTGCTTCTTGCCTATTAAGAAACCCCGGGCACAGCAGGAGCCCAAACGCATGGGCTCCGCCCGGAAATTAAGAAACCCCGGGCACAACAAGACCGCTCAAACATGGTATAGCGCCGCCCGGCATTACCCATAAAAATCCCCGCCGGGTGGGCGGGGAGTGGAGAAAAATACAACACTTATAACTAGTTGCTAAAGCCAATGCGTCTGCGCGGCATGTCGGTTTTAGGCGTTTCCGCTTTTACCTTGCTGCGTAAAAATTTGGTAAAAGGCGTTTGGAAAGTTTTATCCAATTTAGTAGCCAACATCGTCAGCGAGCCTTCATACGCACTGGGATAAGTATTGAGCAAATACACCAAATCCGTCATATTTTGGGCCGCTTCTTTGGAATAGCGGGTCAGCTCTTTATTCAAGCGGTTGCGGGTGCCGATTAAGCGGCCCTTTTCGGCCATATTGACGGAAACCGATATATACCGTTCGGTATCCACAAGGCGGCGGCTGACATCCAACATCTTTTTATCCAATTTAAGCAAGTTGCGGCTTAAATGGGCTACCAACGCAGTAAACGGTTCGGGCAAATCGCCATATTGAGGAATCAAATCAATAAATTCCGTAAAATAGCGGGGCGAAATGTTGGCATAGCGGGCAGGGTCAGCAGATAAGGCAAACAGCCCGGGGATATCCTTTTCTTTAGCCGGCAGGAAGCGGGAGTTTCTTTCCCGGTACAGTGCCTCGCCGTAAGCAAAAGATTCTTTATTATAGCGTTCCGTTAAATCTTTCAACATAACGGCGCTTTCTTGTTTAATTTGTTCAATCAGAGCCACTTTTTGCGCATGGGTTAATTTGTCCTGAAGCATAACCTGCATGGCCTTTTGTTGGTTAATAGATTGTAAAGCGGCAATGTTCTGGCCCGATAATTCCGCGCGGGAGTGCCACACTTTGCTGCTGATATTTACCGCTTTCTTTTCTACTGCCGGGGTCTTTTTAGCGGTTTTTAATATTACTCTTTTAGGGGCGGTTTTTACCCAAAAACCGGCCCGGCAAGTAAACACAGGCCAACGAGGGCGTACATGATGTTCTTCATAAGTTTTAGGCTCCTTTTTTTATTTTTTCATTTACTTTGTTGTATTTTAGTATGAAATAAAATTTTTTTTATTTTTTCCAGTAAAAAAAGGACCTATTTTTTGCCTGTTTTATTTTTTCCTAGGACTTTTTTATGGTTTTACCGTCGGAGCGGGTGGAAAATTTTTATTCAAAAAAATAGGTCCAAATTCAAAAAAATAGGTCTTTTTTGTTGGAACAAAACCGCAAAACTTTACAAAAAATAAGGATTTTTTATTTTATTTTTCAAACCGTTTATAACTGTTTTGCGGCTTTTTTATCACACTTTTTGCCGGCTGTTTTTACGGCACCCGCGCCGTTTATGAAGATTTTTTGAATCTTTTATAATTTTTTTGTAAAATATATGTGTTCATTAGTACATCTTTTGCCCCCATAGCTCAATGGATAGAGCATCTGCCTTCTAAGCAGGGGATATAGGTTCGATTCCTATTGGGGGTATTTCTTCCTAATTTTTTCCATTTCGTTGTTGTTCCTCCGGTCGGATACCTCCGCGCTGCCGCGCGTGTGCCCACGGTATACCTCCCGTCGTCACGCCTAGAACTGAAAAAAATTAGTTTGAAACCCCTTGCACGCTTGTAATATCGCAAGAAACTTAAAAGTATTTTTGAGGCGTAAAGATTTATTCTCCGCCGGGGGCATTTTTTATCGTCGGAATGCTGACAAAATTGCTGACAAATTATTTGATTGCCGGCAATTTTTTTATGGCAACAGATAAGTCCGCCGCCCCGGAAAGTTTTTTATATTCCGCGCTTTGGGGCGGCTTTTTATTTTGTGTCCGCCCGGGCCCCCTTATAATGCCTTCAAATGTGCCCCATATCATAAAAAACCCCGGGCCAAATAAACCCGGGGTCTTTTCATTTTCATTCAAAACAACACTTATTTTTTAGCTTTGGCCGGTTCCTGTTTAGCAGGCTCCGCCGTGACGGCCGGCATGGGCACAAACCCCGCCGGTACGCCATACGGGGCTACCGTGGACGGGCGCCACACTTCAAACGCATTGGTAAACGCTTGCGAATAGGAGCCGAACAGCCCTTTGGTGAGTCCGAATAACCCGGTAGGCAACACTTTGGGGAATAACCCAATACTGGGCCCGGCAAACGCCGCGCTGGCCCCCAAAGAGGTCAACGGAATCCATAACGAGGTCCGCGGAACGTCGCTACGCTCCTCAATGCCCGCCTGGATGTGTTTATCCGTATAGTGGCTGACGGTAAGCGGAATAGCCGCAAGCCCCGTTTGGGAAAGGGAAAATACCGTCATAGCGGTAGTGGCGGCTTTGTCCCGCACCACGGCGGCTTCTGCCGCGTTCAGGCCCGCAGTGCGTGCGGCCACATACCCGCCGCGCACCACATTCATATTTGCCAATTTCTGCAAGGATTGCGTCACGTTGGCCGTACCTACGCCCACCAGCGCAATCCCCAGGAAACCGGGGCTGTCAAAGCCGTCAAAGCCGTAGTGCATCATCATCGCACTGCCCGTCATATTCATACCGTAGGAAAGCATCAACATCCGTTGGTATTCGGAGCCCATTTTGGCCGGGTCTTTTAAGGCCGCCAACATAGGTTTGGCGCGCAAGCGGGTCAGCAGGGGGAACAAAACCACCGTGCCGCTGGTCACTAACGCCACCCAGTTTTTGCGGTTTTCTTTTTGCATATCGTTAATCCAGCCAAAGTCGGTCACTTCCGGGCGGATTAACTGGTTGGCCGCTTTGTTAAAGGTGGCGGCTTCAAACCCGGTAAAGGCAAACGCGGCGGCGGTTAAGGGGAGGAGTTCCTTGCTGGCTAAAATACGCAAGGAGCCCCACGTTTCGCCCCAGCCGTCCCTAAACAAGGTGCGGGCATTTTTAGCCAAAATGGCGGAGCGCATGGCAAACCCGCCGGACATAGGCGCGAATTTCATAAATCCGGCCACTTTGCCGATATTCGGGTCAATGCGGGAGAAATACAAGCTGGCTAAAGAGCCGGCGGAAATCGTCCCCAACACCGGGAACGCGAGCGAAAAGTCCGTCGCCCCCGGGGCAAACAAGTTTGCGGCCACCGGCGGAACCAACATAGCAAAAGAACCGATGTTCTTAAACGCCATACTGGTTAATAAAGAACCGCCGCCGCCAATGCGGTCAATCAGCAAGTTCAGGCCGGAGCGGTTAAGCGCGGAAGACATACCAATTGCCGCGCCGGATACAAACAGCGGCCAAATGGGGGGCAGGTTGCTTTCGTTTACTTTGCCGTAAAAGCCGGAGGCGCCCGCAAAAGCCATACCGAAAAGCGCCGTGCCCAGGGCCATTTTTACCGTTTTTAAGGCGCCGATTTTCATCACCAAGGGGGAGAACACCGGGGTTAGTAAAGACGGAATATACGGCAACGCCAGGGAAATCATGGTTTTATCGGTTTCCGTAATGCGTTCGCCGTAAATGTTTTCAAGCGGCGCAATCAAACTGGAGGAAGCCGAGCTTAAACTCAACCCCGTAGCAATATACAGCGGGATTAATTTATTGCCGGTGCGGCTTACATTCATATTAAACCGCAACCCTTGCGGCGCTTGGCGCGCGATAGACAAGAACGGGTTTAACTGCGTTTTGCGCACCCCGTACGAGAACGGCGCCACATTAGTAAGTAATTGTCCGTCGCGGTAGAAGTTCAACGCGCCGGAGGGGGACATTACCATTTGGGCGTTTTCCAACCCCAAATAGGTGTCCGCCTTCAGCGTAAGCGGTACGGAAATCGTTTCGCCCGATTCCAACTGTCTGAGTACAGGCACGGCCGTGGCGTATTTTTTCTCTTTGCTTTGCGGCAACCAATTCTTAAAAGAGAAAGACGACGGTTTTTTATAGGCCGTTAATTTCAATTCAAACGGCGTGCTTAAACCGGCTTTTTCCGCCGCCAAAATAAATTCCGGCATTTGTTGCGCGTCTAAGGTTAATTTGAAATTTTTAGCATTAGCGGTTTGGCCCAAATCGTTGCCGAAACCAAAGGTAATGCCGTTTTTGCCCTGGGTAAACACGGCGCGCTGATAAGTATTTTTACCAAGGCCGCTGACCCCGTTAGCCGCCACCACATTTAAGGGCAGTTCTTCGGCCGCGCCGCCTTGCACCAGTACGGCAGAGCCTAACTGCGTGGTTTTGGATTTTTGCGCTTTGGACTCTTTTACCGCCGCCACGCTTTCCAGCGCGCTAGGCGCTTTAATGCGTTTATCCGCACTCACGGTGCTTAATAAAGCCTGGCCGATTTTGCCATAGGCGGCATCATTAAAAATGCGGCGGTCGGCGTCCATTATTTGGGTTAAATTACTCACCAAAAGTTTTTTGTAAGAACCGCGCGAGAATTTGCGTTTGAGCCACCCGCGCCGCGCAAATTGGGCATTGGCCGCGGCGGTGGCATCCGCCAACATTTGCATAGCAAAGGCTGATTGCTCGGCGGTGGGCGCTTGCCCCAACACGCCGGTTAAAAGCGCTTGAACGGCGGAGCCGTCCGTCTGGCCGTTTACCAATAAAGAGCGGTTTTCAAAAGCCGCAATATTCTGCGGTACTTGAACCGTTTTAAGATTTTTTATATCCGCCGCCAACGCCGCCGTTTCGCCCGGTTTATAACCCGGCAAGCCGGAAATTTTGCCAATTTCTTTAGACAAAACCGCGCGGTAGGCGTTATCTGCATTGAACGTGGTTAATTGGGCCAATTTGCCGCGGTTGGCAAATTCTACATTCGCCCGTTGGGTGGCCGCGCTTAACGCTTCGTTAATTACCGCTACTTGGTTTTCACCCAACACCGTGGGATGTTTGGCCGCTTCCGTGCCGACGGATAACGTACCCGCCGCCGTGGAAAATTTCAAATTTTCAGCCACTAATTTGGACGCCGCCGGCACAAAGCCGCCCGGCACTTTTAATAATTCTGCCGTCGTGGGCACTTTGGCAAATTGCGGCATTTGCGCCAGTACCACAGGTTCCATTCCTTTGCGGATACGCACCGGGATATTGCGCAACGTGCGCAAGGGTTTTACCACATTTAAGCGGCGCAGCATAACGGCCCGTTCCGCCACCGTGGCCCCGTTGCGGGCCATATTCATAGCCTTGAACATGGCGCGCCCGACCGTGGCCCCTTTGGCGGCCAGTTTGGTCAAATCCACCAAACACCATACCAAAATGGCAATATCGCCGTATTTGGCGGCTTTTAAGAACCAGTTGGAACGGTCTTGGCGCACGCGCTTGGCGTTATACGGGGCACTGCCTTTTTGATAGGCTTTAATGGCGTAGCCCGGTTTGGGGGCGCGCACTTTGGCACTGGCCTTATATACTTTATAGAGTTTGCGGTCTAATTCCAGTTCGCTGTCCGCGCTTAAATCACCCATACTTTGGTTGAACAAGTGGCGGGCAATCGCGCCGGAGGCCGTCAGCCCGGTAATAGATACATATTTATTAAATACGGCGCGGCGGTTATTCCATTCCGCGCGGTTGGCGGCCGCTTGCGCATTAGAAACAATTTTGGCTTGGCCTTGGGCGGTTAAATAGCGGCCGGCCTGCAAATACTGCCCCTGCGGAGCGTAGTTATCCGCACCGCTTTTGCCGCTTTCCAACGCACCCACTAAAAAGGGTTGGATGCCCGAACAGCCCATCTCGTAAATGTTTTTAAGCTGAAAGGTTTTTTTGCTCCACGCCGCACAGCGGTCCACCCCAAATTCCTTTAACATAGCCAAACTTTGCGCACTGCCTTCGTTAGCAAGTAGTAGGGCCACGTCTTCCCAGGCGTTGCCCATGGGGGCGGTTTGGGAGCGGTCTTTCGTCAACGGATAAACGGTATGTTTGGAAACTTCGCCCAAATACTGCCCGTTTATATTTTTGAACACCTCAACCAGCGTGGCAAGGCTGAAAAAATCTATATTGGAAATATCGCGTTCCTGTTGGGTAGCACTGGCAATAAACCCGCGCAATACGCCGTATTGCTTCATGGCCAGCAGGGCACTCACCCCGCCCAAAAGCGCCGGAACGGCATAAATGCTTTCGCGCTGGGCCGTCATAAAATCTTCTATTAAATTAGCATCTTCGCGCGAAGAAGAAATCATCCCCAGCCCCATAACGGCCGTCAAATGGGCGGAGCAGTCTTTGCAGTTTTTTTGTTTTAACAGGCGGGTATATTCCCGGTGCAAATACTGTTTTTGCTGTACTGTGAAAAAGGATTTTCCGTCCGCCGTTTTAAGCGGCAAAATGCGCACGGAATAGGAAATTAATTTGCGTTTGGCTAACAAGGCTTTGTCTTTCAGCGCAAACAGCGTTTTTACGGCCGCGGCAACCTGGCGCTCCGCTTCCGCCCGGTTTTGTTTTTCTAATTCAGCATAATAATCTTTGCTTAATGCGTCGCGCTGTTTACCCCACGCGCTCACCTTTTTGCCGGACTCCGCCGCCCAACTGTCCACGGCGGCCACATTTTGCTTGAGCCATTCGTCCACCCGGTCTTGGGCATAAGAGCCGCTTTTTTTAAGGGTATCGGCGCGGGCCTGTAAATCTTTTTTGGCTTGGGCGGCCATTTCTTTTACTTTAGCGTGCTGTTTGGCGGCCTGTTTGCGTGTTTCTTTGGCAAATTCCGCGCGGAAAGCCGCATACGTATTTTTTTGATGGTTGACCACCGGATTAAATAAATTATCCGCCTGCGCTAATTGCCGTAAATCCGCATCCGTCAAAGAGCCGCGGTTCAACCGGGCCTGCGTGTCTTGCATTTGGCGGCGGATGTTTTCACCCGGCAGGGCGGTGCTTTCCCGCACGGCGGTAAACGCTTTCTTGCGCAGGGTGCGTTCTATATTATCGGCCGTTTCTTGGGAAAAGCGGACTTTGCGCCCTTTAGCAACGGCTTGGGCGAAAGCGGGGGTAGTCAAATTGACCAGCAAACTCATGGCAACAGACAGACATGTTAATCTTTTTAACAAGTCATTTATTGCGGGAATATTTTTCATGTAGAGTTGATTTCCTTATGATATTCACAATACAAGCCGCTTGAAAGAGCGGCTGTTATACTTATATTTTCCAACATAATAAAAATATTTGCAAGGGCCAAAGGACCTAGAAAACCGCCCGTTTTTATAGGCCCTTTGACAGGCCCTTGCGGGGGTTTACCAATACAGGAAAGGAATTTTGTATAATAATTAAAAGGTTTTTTATATTTATAGGAGAGAGTATGCCTTGCAAAACCAAATCCGTTTGTTCTAAGTTGCAACAGCACCGCTGCAAATACCAGCCCGTGCTGCCCGCTATTCTGCAAAAAGGCCCTGCGGCCGTAAAGGCTAAATTGGGCAAAGCCACCAAAAGCGTGGCGGACCAAGCCACCGTTAAAAAGATGTTCCCCAACACTTACGGCCTGCCTGAAATTACCTTTGTAAAAGGCGCCAATTCCGCCGTAGCCAAAAAGGCCGTGCGCGTGGGCGTGGTGCTTTCCGGCGGGCAAGCCCCCGGCGGCCACAACGTAATTGCCGGTTTATTAGACGGGCTTAAAAAAGCCAACTCCAAAAACAAATTATTTGGTTTCTTGGGCGGCCCCAGCGGCATTGTGGATAATAAATTTATTGAAATTACCCCGGCCTTAATGAAAGACTACCGCAACACCGGCGGGTTTGACTTAATCCAATCCGGCCGCACCAAAATTGAAACGGACGAACAACTCTGCGCCGCCAAAGACAATTTGTTAGCCAATAAAATGGACGCTTTGGTAGTAGTGGGGGGGGATGACTCCAACACCAACGCCTGCGTAATTGCCGAATACCTCAAACAACAAGGGGTGGATGTCACCGTTATCGGCGTACCTAAGACCATTGACGGGGACTTGAAAAACGCGCAAATTGAAACCTCCTTTGGTTTTGATACCGCTACCAAAATTTATGCCGAAATGGTCGGAAATATCTGCCGCGACGTAAACTCCGCCCGCAAATACTGGCACTTTGTGCGCCTGATGGGCCGCAGTGCTTCCCACATTGCGCTGGAAGTGGCGTTCAAAACGCAGCCCAACGTGGTTTTGATTGGCGAAGAAGTATTAGCCAAAAAAATGACCCTCGCCCAAGTGGTGGATTATTTGGCCGGTATTATTGCCAAACGCGCCGAAATGGGCAAAAACTTTGGGGTTTGTTTGGTACCGGAAGGGTTGATTGAGTTTATCCCGGAAATGAAAGAATTAATTGCCGCGCTCAACGATATGCTTTCCGACCACGAAGCCGAACTGGCCAAAATGAACACGGTTGCCGAAAAGAAAGAATTTATCATTTCCAAACTGCCGGCCAAATTGGCGGCGCTGATGAAATCTCTGCCCGCCGGGATTGCCAGCCAATTAATGTTGGACCGCGACCCGCACGGCAACGTGCAGGTTTCCTTAATTGAAACCGAAAAATTATTGGTTGAAATGTTGCGCGTAAAACTGGCCGAAATGAAAAAGGCCGGCAAATACAACGGCAAATTTTCCGCCATTACGCACTTCTTTGGCTATGAAGGCCGCTGTGGCGTACCCTCTACCTTTGATGCCAACTACACCTACGCGCTTGGATACAACGCCGCCGTGTTGGCGCTGAACAAATGCAGCGGGTATTTGTCTTCCGTACGCAAGCTGACCAAAAAAGCCAAAGATTGGGAATGCGGCGGTATTCCGCTGACCATGATGATGAACATTGAACGCCGCAAAGGCAAAGAAAAACCGGTTATCCGCAAAGCCTTGGTGGAGCTGAAAGGCGAACCGTTCAAATTCTTGGCCAAAAACCGCGGCGAATGGGCCCTTACGGAATCGTACATTTTCCCCGGCCCTATCCAATACTTCGGCCCGGAAGATGTGACGGATATGACCACGATTACCTTGGCTTTTGAACAAGCCAAAAAACGCAAATAAGCGTTCGGCGGTCTTATTTTACTGGGGAGCCCTAACAAGGCTCCCTTTTTTGTGTTTGCCCCTTACCGCCACGCACCGGGGGAAATTTTATAAAATATAAATATGAACGCTAAAAATTTTTTCTGGTTTATTGTCTTAAATACGGCCCTGTGGGGGCTGGTTTCTTTGGTGTACTTTTTTACGGGGGGATTTTATTGGGATGCCCCCGGTTTCTTTTTTGGTTTATCGTCGGTGCCCGGGCACTTACTGCTGTTTGCGCTGGGGTTAAGCGTACTCGTGTTGCCCTTTCGCCTGGTGGGCCCCAAAACCGGGGCCGCGGCCGCGGTGGCCTTTGGGGGAGTTTTTACCCTCTTTTTTGCGGCGGATGCGTTTGTATTCACGCAATACCGCTTTCACATTGGGGTTGCTATGTTGGAGCTGTTTTTCGGCCCCGCCGGGCGGGAAATTTTTGTCTTTCCTGCCATTACTTATGTGATGTTGGCCCTGGCGGTGGTGGGCGTGTTTGCGCTCACTTACGGCCTGTTGTGGGCGGCGCGCAAAATTACGCTCGGCAAAAAAGCCGTTTGGGCGGTGTGCCTGCTATGGCTGGGCGCATTTTTGACGTACCACTCCTTGCACGCCTGGGGGAAATTTATGTTGGTGCCGTCCGTATTGGCGCAAGTTTCTTATATGCCGTGGGCCAACCCGTTAAGCGCCAACCGCAAATTGCGCAAAATGGGCTTTGAGCCGAAAAGCGAGCCGTACGCGGAGCCCAAAAAAGGCACGCTGAATTATCCTCTGCACCCGATGGCGTGTCCGTCCACCCCCAAAACCAACATTTTGGTTATTTTAATTGATGCGTGGCGCGCGGACAGTTTTACTAAAGAAGTAATGCCGCACACCTGGGCCGCTTACAAAAACGCGCAGGCGTGGTATTTTACCAACCATTTAAGCGGCGGCAATGCCACGGAAGCCGGGGTGTTTTCGCTCTTTTACTCCATGCCGTATTTATATTGGGATTCTTTTACCGGGCAAACCCGCCAGCCTATCCTTATGGAAGAACTGCAAGCCAAGGGCTACCAAATGGGCATTTTTGCCAGTTCCAAACTAAACAGCCCGGCATTTAATAAAAATATCTTTTCCCAAGTAGAAAACCTGCGGATAGAATCCAAAGGCACTACCAAAGTAGAGCGGGACAGAGATATGCAAAAGGATTTTTTGCATTTTCTGAAAAACCGGGATAAAAACGCGCCCTTTTTCGGCTTTTTATTTTATGATGCCGCCCACGGGCAGGAATTCCCGCAAGGGGGCGATAAATTTAAGCCGGTAGGGGAAGAAATGAACTATTTGGTACTTACCAAAAATACAGACCCCACCCCTTATATGAACCGCTACAAAAACGCCGTGTATTTTATAGACGGCCTTTTGGGGCAAGTATTTGAAACCCTAAAAGCCCAAGGGTTGAGCGACAACACGCTGGTTATTTTGACCGGGGACCATGGGCAGGAAATTAACGATACCCGCCACAACTTTTGGGGGCATAACAGCAATTTTGCCCAATGGCAAACGCAGGTACCGCTGCTTATGTGGTGGCCGGGGCATACAGGGGGGGAAAAGGCTTACCGCACCGCCCATTATGATATTGTGCCGTTCCTTTTAACGCATATTTTAGGTTGCACCAATCCGCCCGGGGATTATTCCACCGGCACGGATTTATTGGACGAAACTCCGCGGCCTTATACCGTCATTTCCAGTTATACCAAAAAAGCCATTCAAACCGGGGATAACCTCTCCGTGATAGATAATTACGGATACTTGGAACATTACGATAAAAACTATCAAAAGCTCCCCACAGGGGCGGACCCCAAGGCTATTACACAGGCATTTAAGGAATTTGCTAAATTTTATAAATAATTTTGGGAAAAATATTATATACTTTTAGGTAAGTTGTTTATATTTTAGGGAGGTTTTTTGAATATGAAATACTTGTTAGACCCGCTTGTAAAACACTATGCGGATTTTAGCGGCCGCGCCAACCGCAAACAATTCTGGCTGTATGCGTTGTGGTTGTGTGTAGTGTATATTGTAATAGGCATTTTAAGCGCCGCTTTGGGTGAAAAAGCCGGCAACGCCGTTATTGTCTTGGTGTGGTTAGCTTTATTAGTGCCTAACTTGGCTATGATTGTGCGCCGCTTGCACGATACGGACCGCTCCGGCTGGTGGGTTTTGATTAGCCTTTTGCCGCTTATCGGCGGGTTAATCTTGTTTGTATTTGAAGTTTTGCCCGGCACACAGGGGGAAAACCGCTTCGGCAGCCAACCCCAAAACTAAAAATTGTCTTTACACGGCCCCGGGTTTTTAGTAAAACCCGGGGTCTTTTTATGTATTTTGCTAAAATAGATATATGAAGAAATTTACCCCTTTTTTATGGCTTGCCGTTTTGTTGGCGGCAAGTGCGTACGCCCCTTTTATGCGGGGCTATACCGCCCGAATGACGGCCCCGCTACCCGGCCCGCTCACTCCGCCGCAACAAGAGGCTCTTACCGGCGGTTTTCAGCCGCCGTCCGCCCGCTTTTTGCATAAAGTAAACACGCGCTACCGCGCCCGCAAAAAAGACGCACTGTACCCCGGTTTTGAAATAGATATTCTCCGCCACCCCAACGGCAACCTGGTTGTGGCGCACGACGAAACGGAGCTGCCCTACGCCGTAGCTCTGCCGGATTTACTGGCCGTTATCAAGCACCCGGAAGAAAAAACCTACTGGCTGGACTTAAAAACCCCGCTGACGGACGAAGATTTGCGCTATTTGCAACAGGTGGCACAGCACTTTCACATTTCCCCGGAGCGCTTTATGTTTGAAGCCGCCCCCGGCCAGACGGCAGAGCGGTTAAAAAAATACGGCTTTTCATTACTCTTGCAAATCCCGGACGGATTTGACGAGGACGGCAACGACCCGCTCAAACGCGCCCAATTAAACGCGCAATTAACCGAATCTCTGCAAAAATACCAACCGCAGGCAGTGGCGGGCAGTTTTGGTAAATACAAGTATTTGCAGGCGTACTTTCCCCATACGCGCAAAGCCATTTATTATTCCAGCACCAAACGCCCGAGCCTAAAAAAGCGTTATTTGGCGCAAGAAATGCAAAAAGACCCCACCGTAGTTATTTTTATGTTAGACGAATATAATTTTTAAGGAGAACCCTATGCACACCACCCACATTACGCGCGCGGGCGCGCTAAATTTACTTAAAAAATACAATCAGGAGCCGTTCCACTTGCTCCATGCGCTTACGGTGGAAGCCGTTATGCGCCGTTTAGCCGTACAATTAGGCTATGCGGACGAGGCGGACTTTTGGGCCTTGTGCGGGCTATTGCACGATATAGATTTTGAAAAATTCCCGCAAGCGCACTGCCAAAAAGCGCCCGAGTTATTGGCGGAAATTCAGGCCGAGCCGGAACTGGTGCATGCGGTATGCAGCCACGGCTACGGCATTACGGTAGACATACGGCCGGAACACGAAATGGAAAAAGTCCTTTTTGCAGTAGATGAACTGACCGGGCTGATTGGCGCGGCGGCCAAAATGCGCCCGTCTAAAAGTACGCAGGATATGGAGCTTTCCAGCTTAAAAAAGAAGTTTAAGGATAAAAAATTTGCGGCGGGTTGTTCGCGCGATATTATTAAAAAAGGGGCCGAATTACTGGGTTGGGAGTTGGATAAACTGTTAGACACCACCCTTTGCGCCATGCGGGAAACGGAAACCGCCGTACAAACCCAAGCGGAGAAAATAACAAAATGAGCTATTTAATCAATCCGCTAAAACGCCTTTTTGATTTTCAGGGCCGTGCCACCCGCAAGGAATTTTGGCTCTTTATCCTGTGGCTATTGCTGCTTACCGGGCCCGCGTGGATTGCCATTATGTTTATTTGCCTGTTTATCGGAGCCACGATGTTTAATGATATGGGCAGCCAGCAAAGCATGGGTTGGATTGGTGTATTTATTTGCTTTATATCCTCTTATTTAGCGGCTTTATTGTTGCCGCTTTCCCTGCGCACGCGCCGCTTGCACGACATTGGTTTAAGCGGTTGGTGGCAACTGATTTTATTGGTGCCCTCGCTAGGGGGGCTGGTTATGCTTATTTTTATGCTTATCCCCAGTGAAAAACAAGATAACCGCTTCGGGCGTGTTCCCGCAGGCATTTTGAAACAAACGCCCGAGGCGCCCGCCTGCCAAGGAGCCCCCGCGGATACAACCGGGCGGCCTTGTTAGCAAAAAAATTTGGAAAAATTAAAATAATTTTGAGTTATCCCCGTCTAAAAGCTACAATATAAAAAAGAAAGGAGTGTCTGGTTGTATGTCTCAAAAAAAATTTACACTTCGCAGAGCCGAAGAAAAAGATTTAGATATATTGGTGGATTTTAATAACCGTATTGCGTTAGAATCGGAAGGCCACCCACTGGATTTAGCGGTACTGCGCAGCAGTATGAAACATATTTTGCAAGACGAACGCAAAGGCATTTATTGGTTGGCGTGCGACGGCGAAAAAGTGATAGGCCAAATGATGTATGTGTTTGAGTGGAGTACCTGGCAGGATAAAAACTATATGTGGCTTACCGATTTATACGTTCTGCCGGAATACCGCAAACAGGGCGTTTTCAAATTACTGAACCAACACTTGTTGGATTTTTACCAAAAAAGTCCGGATATTATCGGCGTGCGCTTTTATGTAGCCAAAACAAATACGGCCGTAGTGCCCTTGTACCACCGGATTGGGTGGAAAGAATCCAAGTATAATTTGTGGGAAGTCACCAAAAATGACGTCCGGTAAAAACATTTTAATTGTAGACGGTTTTGCCACTGGGAACCAATACGCCGCGGCCGCACGCGCGCGCGGGTTGGTTCCTTTCCATATTACTTCCGGGCTTGAAAAAACCTCCTCGCTCCCGGCGGAGTTTATGGATAAATATATTGCCGGGCAAATTGCCGGTAAATACGAAAAATGCTTTGTAATGCCCCCAACGCTGGAGGAGGCCGTACAACTCTTAAAAAAATACCATTTTGCGGCGGTTATTCCGGGTACGGAATCGGGCGTAATTGCCGCCGAACAAATTGCCCACCGGTTAGGCTTGCCCGTAAACAACCCGGCACTCCTTTATGCCCGCCGGGATAAATACCTCATGCAAAAAGCCTTGCAAGAGGCCGGACTTGCGCATATAGACTGCGTACTGACCGAAGATGTGGAAACCGCCGTACAATGGTTCAGAAAAAGCGGACACCGCCGCATTATTATCAAACCGCCGTGCAGTGCCGGGACCGACGGCGTAAAAAGCTGTGCAAGCGAGGCGGAAATACGCGCCTATTTTGAGCATTGTTATTTGAACCGCTACGACGGTATAGGGGCGTTTAATAAGGCGCTGCTTTTACAGCCGTATGTGGAGGGGGATGAACTGGTAGTCAACTGTGTTTCCCGCCACGGCAAACACGTTTTAACGGATGTTATCTTATACAATAAAGTGCTTACGTCCGGCGGCGTGCCTATGTACGAGGCCAGCCGGCTGATTCATAAATTGGACGAGCGCATACAGCAGGCCGTCCGCTATACATTTCAAGTATTGGACGCCTTGGGTATTCAGTATGGGTCTTCCCATAGTGAAGTAAAATTAACCGCGAGCGGCCCGGTACTGGTGGAAACCGGCGCACGCATTATGGGCAGTACGCCTGCCGTTTATTACCAAGCGTTGGGGTACAGTTTAATTGACTGGTCCCTGGATGCGTATTTAAGTGATGCCGCCCACGAACGCAACGCCCGGCAGGGCTATCACCCCAAAAAGCATTTTATGGCTAAATTTTTCCTTTCGTTCAAAGAAGCGGACGTGGAAGAAATTACCGCCCTGAAAACATTGCCGTTGCTGTCCTCGTTTGTATCGTGCAATTTTAATAATTTGGCGATTACCAAAAAATTAAAACCCACCGTAGATTTACCTTCCAAGCCCGGGGATTGCTTTTTGATGTCCGAACGCGAAGGGGACGTATTGCGGGATTACGCGCTTTGCCGCTATTTGGAACGCCAATGCGCGGGGTTATTGTACCGTTGCAAAGGGGAAGAATTATCCGCCCGGGAGCAACAATTCGCGCAAGCCCTAAAAAACCGCTCTTATCCGTTAGCGGCCATTAACCGCTTTTTATACGGCTATGATATGGCCTATAAAAATTACAAAAATTCCACCCTGTATATTTTACACCCGGATTTAACCCCCTGCCAACCGGGGGAAACCGGCTGTATTTATGTAGCCGGGGCCTATATGGCCAAAAAAGCCTACGATATGCCCTGCCTGCATACGGAAAATTTTGTATCCAACCCCTTTTATACCACCGCCTGCGCCAACCGGGTTTTGTTCCCTTTCTTATACAACACCACGGACAAAGCCCAAGTAAACCAGGACGGCTCTTTAACCTTTATAGATGCCAAAACGGGGCGCAAAATCCGCTCCTTTTCCAGCGCGTCTTCCCGCGCGGAATGGCCGCTGACGTATACGGAACGCCAAATGGTGGCCGAACAGCAAGTGGCGCCGGATTCCAACGCCTACAACGCCAAATTTACGTTTAAGATAGAAGGCGCGTTAAATGCGGCGCGCTTACAGGAAGCGCTTAAAATTTGGGTTTCGCGCTACCGCTTATTCCGCTCTTACTACCCCATGGTAAACGGCAAGTTTGCACACCGTTTGGCTAAAGAAGTGCCCGTCCATTTAACCCGCTTTACCTGCACGGCGCAGGAAGCGCTGGCTAAAATTGAACAGCTCAACACACCGTATGATTTAACCCGGGCGCCGTTGTTCCGCTTTGTTTTGTTTAAGACGGGGCCTAAGGAACATATTTTTCATATTAACATTCATCACATTATTGCGGACGGCACCAGTTTAATCGGCATTATTGAAGAATTGTGGAAATTATATAAAAACAAGCGCGCCAAAAAATTCCATTTGGAAAAACAGGATTTTTTGGATTATGCCGTCTGGCAGGAGCGCTACGAAGACCCCACCGCCAAAAAACAGTTCTTTTTGGACTTATTCAAAGACGGCGTGCCGGAAAACGAAATGCCCATACGCACCTTGCGGCCGGAAATTTTGCCGCACGCCACGCAAGTAAGCCGGGAGCTGCTATTTGATGTAAACAAAATTGAAACAGCCGCCCGCCGCTTGCACATTTCCACCGCGCTGTTTATGACGGTGGCCACCTCGCTCACATTAGCCAAGTATTGTGACAGCGAAGACCTGGCATTAGGGATGATTATGAACGGCCGCACCCACCCGCAAACCAGGCAAATGGTGGGGATGTTCGTAAACTCCGTGCCGATACGCTTTCAACCTAAAGTCAATTTAACATTGGCCGAGTATATTGCCCAAAGCGCGGTTATGTTCCGCGGTGCGCTTGAAAACCAAACCTGCCCTTTTGAATTGTTGGCGCCGTTATTGGCCCCCAAGCGTAATCTTTCGCGCAAGCCGGTGTTTGACGTGATTGTCAATTACCGCGGGGAAATCCGCCCGTACGAAACCGCCGGCCTAAAAATCAGCTCTATCCAAATGTGGCAGGCCACGCAAATTGATTTACAGTTTGAAATCGTGCGCGGCGTAAGCGGCATGAGCGTATCTATTTCCTATTCGGACCAATTATATAAACAGGCCATTATCAACGGTATTTTGGATTTGTTTGAAAAAGTAATAGAGGAAATGACCGCTCCCGCGCCGGAGCAAAAACCATTAGCCGATATTATGGATTTGCCCGCCAAGCAAAAGGACGTTTTACTCAAAAATTTTGTAGGCCAGCGGGTGGAATGGCCGTTGCAGGAAACTTTTTTGGATGTTTTTGCCCGCCGTTGCCAAGAGCAACGCCAACAAGGCAAAAACGACCACGCCGTCGTGTATCACCAAAACCGCATTTCCTACCTGCAACTGGATGCGTGGAGCAGCCAAATTGCCGCATTATTACATAAACAAGGCGTGGGGAAAGGCAAGTATGTATCTGTATTAATTAAACGCAGTGAACTAATGCCGGTCTGTGCGCTGGGCGTGGTGAAAGCCGGGGCCGCGTATGTACCGCTGGACGAGGCGCACCCGTCTACCCGCCTGGAATACATTTTGCAAGACACCCAAACGGACGTGTTAATTGCCGATGAAGCCTTACTGCCTTTAGTGCCCAATTACCGCGGTAAAGTAATTACCACCCGGCAAATCCGGCAACTGGCGGATAAACCGGCGGTGGCTCCGGCCTGGCCCGCGCCAAAACCGGAAGATATTTTTGTGGTGCTGTATACCTCCGGCACCACCGGCAAACCCAAAGGCGTGCTGATTACCCACCGCAACATTCAACTGCTTTGTTTGGAAACCCGGCAATTCTTTGCCGTCACCGCCCAAGACCACACCGCCACTTGTGCCGGGTTTGGTTTTGATGCCTGCTTGGGGGATTGGTACCCCACGCTGGCGGCCGGGGCGTGCTTGTATATTGTGGACGAAGAAACCCGCGCGGACCTGCATGCGCTAAACGATTATTTTGAAAAAGAGCATATCACGCGCCTGATTATGACGACCCAACTGGGCCGCCAGTTTGCCACGGGCATTAAAAACCACTCTTTGCGCCAATTACTGGTAGGGGGGGAAACCTTAACCCCGCTCACGCCGCCGGCCGATTATGTGCTTTACAATGCGTACGGGCCGACGGAATGTACGGTATATGTCAGCTTTTTTAAGGTGGATAAATTGTACCCGCGTATTCCGCTGGGCAAACCCATATACAATGCGGATATTTATATGGTGGATAAGTCCGGCCGCCTGTGCCCCCCGGGAACGTACGGGGAGCTGTGTATTGCCGGGCCGCAAGTAGCCAAAGGATATTTGAATTTACCGCAGCTCACCGCCGAGCGTTTTGTGCCCAATCCGTTCTCGCAAGAAAAGGGCTACGAACGGATGTATAAAACCGGGGATGTGGCGCGTTTTACGTCCGTCGGGAATATAGACTTTTTAGGCCGCCGGGACCACCAGGTAAAAGTGCGCGGCTTCCGCATTGAATTAAGCGAAATTGAAAGCTGTTTGCGCAAACACCCGCTTTTGAAAGATTGCGCCGTAGTGGTGCAGGAAGACAAAAACGGCGGCAAACATGTGGCGGCGTATGTGGTATCCGGCGAAGAACTGGACACGCAAAACCTCAAACGGTTTATTGAAGACGCCCTGCCCCCGTATATGGTGCCGGAGTTTATTTTGCAAATCCCGGCTATTCCGCTCAACCCCAACGGCAAAGTAAACCGCGCGGCGTTGCCCAACGTGTCGGAAGCGTATGTGGCCAAGCGCTCCTATGTGGCGCCGGAAAGTAGGGTGGAAAAAGAGCTTGCGCTTATTTGGGGCGATATTTTGGATATTAAGCCGGAAACAATCAGCCGGGAAGATAATTTTTTTGATATTGGGGGCACTTCCCTTAGGGCAACGGAATTGTCTTTCCGCGTGCGGGAGGCGTTCAAAGAAAGTATGCCTCCGGCCACTATTTTTAAGTATCCCGCGCTCAA
Organism: Candidatus Avelusimicrobium faecicola; assembly: GCA_900540405.1. GTDB lineage: Bacteria > Elusimicrobiota > Elusimicrobia > Elusimicrobiales > Elusimicrobiaceae > Avelusimicrobium > Avelusimicrobium faecicola. The sequence continues at coordinate 23,309 of UQFW01000007.1, forward strand.
AGCGCAGGCGGAATATTTGGAAAAACAAAACCGCTTTTCCATGGTGTATGCGTTTAACGAAAGCGGCACCAAAACGCCGATGTTCTTTGTGCATACCGCCAATACCGGCGCCGAGGCGTATGTGCCTTTGGTTAAAAAACTCCCCAAAGACCAGCCTTTTTACGCCGTGGAGCCGCATAATATATTCAGCAGCGAGCCACCCATCCGCGGTATTAAAAATTTAGCCAAACGCTATGTGCAGTACATTAGCCAGGTCAATGCCACGGGACCGTACATTTTGGGCGGCTGGTCTTTCGGCGCGGTGGTGGCGTATGAAATGGCCGTCTTGTTGCGCGCACAAGGTAAACAGGTGGAACAAGTCTTTTTGCTGGACCCGATTATCAACCATTCGGAAAGTGAAAAAGCGCTCACCCGCCAATTACTGGATACGTCTTTCTTCCAAGGGTATTTGAATAATGACCCGCTGTTTTTGCGTTTCAAAAAGTTGGGCTTTATGGATAAACTGATAGAAAACAACAAAAATGTATTGGAAGATATGTTTGATTACACCCCCAGCCCCTATGGCGGCCCGGTGACGATTTTTAAGGCCATGCGCTTGGAAGCGCCGCCTAAAGATGTGGATAAAAAACTGGCCCAGCAGATGCGCAAGTTTCAAATTTTCCACCGCGACGAGCCGAAAAACGGCTTTGACAAATATGTAAAAGAAATTACGCTCTGCCCTATCCACTCCATACATAACTATATGTTGAGGGGAAACGCACTTGTGCGTATTGCGGAAGAAATTTTCAGCCCCCGCCGCGGGCCTAAAAAGAAATGAAAAATAATTCCTTTTTTTCTTCCGCTTTTTCTACCGCCCGGTTGTTTTTTGCGGTCAATGTGCTGGCCGGTATCGGTTTTAATATCGGCGTGGTGGGCGTAGGTTGGTTTATTATTGCCTCCACCGGCAGCAACCAACTGTTAGGGCTGTACGGGGCGCTTTCGCTAATTAGCGCCTTTATTACCCTGGCCGCGGCCGGGGCGGTAATGGATAAATACGCCCCGCTAACCTTGTTCCGCTTTTGTTGCGCGGGGCAGACGGGCATTTTCTTTCTGACGGCGCTTTTAAGTTATTTCCAACTGCCGGCCCGGTGGCTTATTTACGCATTGGCCGTATTTAATATGCCGTTAATGGTATTGTTTAGCGTGGTGGCGCGCCGGGCGGTGGCTTCTATTTGGAACAATACTTCCTTTACGCGGGGGAATGCGGTACTGGAAATTACCCTGCAAATCGGGGCGATGTGCGCGGCCGTACTGACCGGGGTTTTATACCGCTTTTTCGGGTTTAGCTTGCTGATGGGCCTGGCGGGCGCGCTTTGTTTGGCCGCCGCCTTATTACTGGTTAAATGGCCGATTTTAATGACGAATGAAGCACCGCACTCGGCTCCGTTTGCCGAAGAACTGCGCGCGGGGTGGGTTTATTTGGTTCAACATAAAAACGCCTTATTTTACGGTCTGTTGGCCTTTATCCCCACGGTTATTATTTCGGCCTCCAATACGGTCATCCCCGGTTATGTGGAACAAAGTTTGGGCAAAGATGCGCTTACTTACGGCTTGGGGGATATGTGGTTTGCCGCGGGGGCGTTATTGGCCGGGCTGTTGGGCACGCGCTACGAACGGTTGCAAACCCGGGTTTTGTTGGGGCTATTTGGCGGCGTGATGGCGTGTTTGGGCGTTTTGTGGCTCGGGCGCCATACCGGGCTTTTTTACGGCATGGTGTTTGCCCTGGGCATTGGCCTGGCGCAACTGCGCATTTTGCTTAACACCCTTTTTATGAAAAAAGCGGACTCCGCTTATTTGGGGCGGAGTTTATCCCTTTTAATGGCCGTATCTATCGGTTTTCAGGCGCTATTATCCTACGGCGTTGGCGGTTGGATGGATAAATACGGGGCGGCCAGCGGCTTTGTGTGGCTGCTAGGCTTAAACGGAATCGGCCTGATTCTATTAGGCTTGGCCCGCTCGCCAAACAACGCGGGGGAAAAAACCTCCGCGGCCAAATAATCCGTCTTGCTTTGCGGGGCCCATCCCCAAACAACGCCAGGGAAAAACTCCGTTCATTTTTAACTTGAAAAAATCCCGGCCAAACCCCGGGATTTTTATTTATGTTTTTGAAACCCCCGGCTATGCCGGGGAATATTTATTTTTCTATCCGTTTATTTCTTTTTCCAAAGCGGTAAAAAACTCCGTGGCTTTCATGGGAAAGTACAAATCGCTTACGCTATCCGTATAGGCGGATTTAAGGGTGTTTACCTCTATAATTTTGGCGCCGTTTTCTTTGGCGGCAAGCGGCAAACTGCACGCCGGCATTACTTGCCCCGCCGTGCCCACCACCAGCATAACATCCGCCTGCGCGGCCAGTTCTTCACTGGCGGCATACACACGCGGGTTGATACCCTCGCCGTAAAAAACAAAATCCGGCTTGAGAACCGTTCCGCAAAAGCACACCGGGGGGATTTCGTCCAAATTTACATCTTCCGTTTGGTATTTGCGCAAGCACCGCGGGCAAGAAAGCGTATGAATCGTACCGTGGAACTCCTGCACGTTTTTAGAGCCCGCCGCCTGGTGCAAACCGTCAATATTTTGCGTAATTACGCCTTTTAATAAACCTTTTTGCTCCAAATCAGCCAGTACAAGGTGCGCCTTGTTGGGGCGCGCCTCGCCCATACTGGAAAAAAATATTTTTTTCATTTCCTGCCAGGATTCCCGCGGGTGTTCATAAAAAAAGTTGATTTCTATAAATTTAGGGTCATATTGCGTCCAAAGGCCGCCTTTACCCGTAAAAGGGGGGATGCCGCTTTCCACGCTTACACCCGCCCCGGTAAACGCCACGCCAAAGCGGGCATTTTTGATTAAATCGGAGGCTTGTTGAATAGTAGACATAAAAGTATTGTAGCACTAAAAAATTAATCGTTCAAATCCGTAAGTACGGGCAGGCGGGCGGTTTCGTTGCGGCGCTCAAAATAAGCCTCCGCTTGGGCGGCGGGAACAGGCTGTTCTTGCACGCGGACAACTTTGCCCGCTTGGTAAACGGCGCGCACCGCGCGGTAAGCGTTTCCTTGCCGGTAAACAATCAGCCAGGCGCCTTGTTTGGTGCCGTCCTGCGCGCTGAACCCGCGCACATACACTTGCGCATTGGGGGGGAAATTCCACTCCATTTGCAAATCCATACTCATAGCGGCAACCGGGCCCCAACTTTCATAAAGCAAGGTGTGCGTTTTCGGGGTGTCGGGCGTTAAGCTCCAAAGCGTTTGAACCCCTTTAGAAAGGCGGCGCTTGACCGGGGTAATTTGCGCCACTTGCTCCACGCCGTCCGTATAAAACGCACTATTTGGGCAGAAACCGGCAAACGCGCGCGGGCCCTTTCCATAGCGCCCGAGCAAGGTAAGAATGCCCTCCGTTTCCGCACAGCCGATAGGGTCATACAAGCGGCGCATAATGCCTTGGCCGGGGGTACTGGTTTGGTGCAGGGGGTCTGCGTTATTGGCGGTATATTCGTCCGCCAAACCGAAAGCGTGGCCCAATTCGTGCGTAATGGCGGCAAAATAGGTGGGGCCGTCGTAAGAATACAAACGGTTTAATTGCCACAGGTGGCGTTGGTCGGCGGGCGTGTACGGCTCTTGGGCGATACGGTTTAACAGGGGGAGCCGTTTAGCCAACACCGCTTTTTGCTCCGCATTTAATATATGTACGGCTATCCGGTCTGTATCCGGCAACAGGCCCGCATAGCGGGGTATTACGCAAATAAACGGCGCGGCGGATTTGTAATCTTCCATATAAAAAGCGGTTGATTTACGGAAGTAAGTTTCACAATAATTTTTAGAAATTAAAATGCTGATGTCCGCCTGCCGGGGCGCGCCCGACGGCGCAAAATAATCTGCCCCCGCCGGGTGGGCGGACAAATCGCACGCTACTTGCTGAAACCGGGCATTTTTTAAGAGAGGGATAACGGCGGAAAATTCTTTACCGCGGCCCGCCGTTTCTATTTGCAAGGCTATGCCGTAAGTCCACTCTTTCAGCGCGGCGCGGGTGTAGAGGGCCGCTTCCGGGCGGGAAATATCCAGAGCTTCTTTGGCGCCCAATTCCACGCAATAGGTAATGGGCTGTTGTTTGGCTAATTTGTCCGCCAAAAAAAGCGACGGTTTAACGGCCACGTTTTCCAAATGCCCAAACGGGGCCGCCCACGCAAGCGCGGATACACACAAAGCGGACAAAATAAAAAAGATTCTCATACATTCAGTATATCCGTATGAGCCGCACGCCGCAAGGGCCAAAAGACCCATTTTTTATATTGGGCCCGCGTATAGATAAAACACAGCCCCGGAGGCGTACTCTCCGGGGCTGTTTGGTCTGGGCAAGCACGCGGACTAGATTTTTACCAGTCCCCGCGCAAAAACGTACGCCGCCACTACCGCAAATGCAATCAGCAGGCCAGCTACTTGCTTTTCCCCACTGGTAAAAACAACCGGGGCCCCCTGTTGGCGGCGGGAATACACATACAGCGGTATTCCCAACGCTAAAAAAATCACCGCCAGGAACAAATACTTAATGCCCGCCGCATACACCAGCCACACGCCGTACACCGTGCCCACCAGTGCCGTAAACAAGGCTCCGGCCCGCCCGGTGGGCGCTATTTTGGCATATTCGCCGTCTTCCACCAGTTTCCACAAATAGCCGGTACTGGCCAAATACGCGGGCAACACCATGACCCCGGTTATGGAAAGCATGGTATTCCACGCATTGTTGGAAAAATACACCATTAAAATAGCCAGTTGCATTAAAATACTGGTCACCCAGAGCGACACGCTCGGCGCGCCGTTTTGGTTTTCCCGTGCGAATTGCTTAGGGAACGTGCCGTTTTGGGCGGCCGCCGCCGGGATTTCCGCCGCAATCATCGTCCAGGCTAACCAACTGGAAAGCACCGCAATCAAGAGGCCGATATTCATCACCCACGCGCCCCACGGGCCTACCACTTGTTCCAATACGCCCGCCGTGGAGGGATTCGCCACCGCGGCAATTTCCTCTTGCGTTAAAAAGCCGTACGGCAAGAGGGAAAGCCCCATATACACCACCAAGCACCCCACAAACCCTAAAAAGGTGGCTTTGCTGACGGCGGCTTGGCTTTTGGCCCGGTTAGAAAGCACCACCGCGCCTTCTATACCGATGAATGCCCACAAGGTGACGAGCATGGTGCTTTTTAATTGGGCGGATAAAGAGCCCAGGTTTTTGCCGTTTTCTGCCAAATGTCCCCAAAAGTTATAGTCAAACTTATCCAAATGAAAGACAAACAGTAAAATCAGGCAGAATAGCAATAAAGGCACCAATTTGCCAATCGTCCCCAATATATTTAATATGGCGGCCTGGCGCACCCCGCGCAAAACCACCCAGTTGAACCCCCATATCAGCACGGAACCGCACACAATGGAAAGCAAGTTATTCCCGCCTGCAAAATAAGGGGGGAAAAAGTAATTCAGGGCGTCCATGGTAATTACCGCGTAGCCCACATTACCGAAGATTTGGCACAGCCAATACCCCCAACCGATTGTAAACCCCACATAAGGGCCGAAGCCTTCCCGGGCGTACATATAAATACCGGCCGTCAGGTTGGGTTTCACGCGGGAAAGCACACTAAAAGTGTTGGCAATAAAATACATTCCCACGCCGGTAATCAGCCAGGCCAGTAAAACCGCCCCGGCGCTGGCCCCTGCCGCCATATTTTGGGGGAGGGAAAACACACCTCCCCCAACCATGGAGCTGACCACAATACACGCAAGCCCTATTACCCCCAGCTTGCCTGCGTTATTTTGTTTGTCTGCCATATTTTTTACCTCCCCCAAACCTCGGGTTTATTTGCCCGATACCGGCTCCGCATACCGGAAGTTCAAAAACCCCATAGCCGTTAAACAATACGCAAAAGGCTGGGTAATGTTTATAAAGTTATGCCAGATTTGGAACTCGCTATGTTTTTCCACCCCGCGGATAGCCAGCTCGTGCCGCAGGGATTTGTTCAGCCACATTTTGGCGTGACCTTCGGCAATTTCGTTATCAATAGGCGTATCAAAATATTCCACATATTCGGCCGCCCATCCGCCTACTAAATTGCCTTTTTTGTCTTTACCCCAGCACACGCCCACGCCGGTAGCTATGGCCTTGTGGTCCTCTATGCGCGCGCCGTTTCCGGCCATAATTACTTCCAGCACCGCGCCGTGCTTAAAATGCGCGGCCACTTTATCCACCGGCAAAATATTGCCGAAAAGCTCTTTAGGCAGTACGGACGTATAAGGCACAATGTTGAAGTTTTCTATTTTGGCCTGTAAAAGCGCGCTGTCATAACAGAATGTTTCAAACGGTTGTGGCGGGATGCCGTCCGCGGCCTGCCCGGCTCCCCCGGTAATAAACGCTAACGTCGGGTAGCGCGTCCCTAATACAAAGTCTTTTTCCATAATTAATCTCCTTTTACTGCTAATTTACCCCCTAGTGCGCTTTTCCTTATACGCACCCGGTTTTACAAATTAATTCCCGTACGCAAGCTGAACACCGTGGCACTTTTGCGCCCGCCGGAAGCCGTTTTCGGGTAGAACTGAATATCCGGCGTGATGGTAAAAAACCGCCCGATACCCCAAATATATTGCATTTCCAGAGCGCCTTCCCCATGCGCGGGGGGATAAAACCCGCCGTTTAAGCGGTTGTACGCGGCCCCGATAATCAGCGCGTCCTGCGCGTTGCGCTCCAGCGGGTTGAGCCACGCCGCGCCCACCGCGTAAGAACGCTTGACGGCCGTTGCCGCACCGCTTGCGCCGTTGGCCCGGGCAAAAACGGCCCATTTTTCACCCAAATTTTGTTGGGCGTTCAGGCTAACGCCAAAGGAATACTCGTCCTGCCCGCTCACCGCCGGCTGATAATAAACGAGCGCCCCGTATTGCCCCGCGCCTAAGCGCCCCTCGGGGTTCCATTGGGCAGAGCCGAACGCGGTATAATGCCCGTCAAACGCGCTACGCAAGCGAATGGTTTGCCCGGAAAGGTTGCTCGCATCTTGGTATCCGATTGAAAAGCTCCACGCGCCGGGGGTAGATTGCACATACGCCCCAAAGCCCGCCGTCGGATAGACCGACGACGCATTTTGCGCCAGTGCGTAATTCATCAGCGCCGTTTGTTGGTTGGAAAGGTACGGCGTGCCGTCAAAATTGTATAGCGGGAACTGCCCCACCGTCACGCTGAGCCAATCCCAGGCGCCGGGCAACGTGTGCGTATAACTGGCTTGTGAAAAAAACTCCTCCGAGGACGGATAATCGTTAAACGCCAAGGCTTGCCCGGTGCGGTTTTGCAGGGCAGAGGCCGGCGCACCCCAATAGCGTATTAAGTTGTAATTGACGTTGATTTGCCCGCGGCCCCAAGCGCCGTCTTGCCATAAATTCCACGTCAGGTACGGATAATAGATACTTTGAATGGCGGTTCGCTTGCCGTTGGGTGCGGAGCGCTCGGCGGTAAATGAGGCATCCAGCCCCACACTCAGCCCCCATTCTTTCTGCAGGTCTTGCTTAAAATGCAAGTAATCCGTGCCGAATGCGCTGGGCGCATCTGCCCCCAAAGTGCGGTGTGCCGCCAGGCGTTGTTCGTGCCTGACGGACGGCACCGCGGTTATTTCGGCCGCCTGTAAAACTCCGGCGGATACCAACACTGCAAAAAACATTCCCCAGTATTTCATTTTTACCCCCTTTTATGGTATGGGTTTAGCATAAAAATTTACGCCTTGCCCGCACAACGCGCAAAATGGGTTAGTTTTTGGCGCCCGACGGAAGTTTTTTCACTTTTCATACAAAATAACCCTTTTTGGAACGCGCAAAAACGGCTTTGTTCAAATAAGTTATAATAAAAATAATGCGCCCCGCGCGCACCATGAAAAAGGGGGAAAAGTATGACTGTTTTATATATTCTTATCGCTTTGGCGACCCTGGCGGGCACTTTTTGGGCCGGCTATTTACTGGGGGGCAAACCCGCGCAAAATGCGCAGGCGCAAAACGACGCCTTGCAAAAAGAATTAAAAGACGCCCAAAACCGTTTGCACTCGGCGGAGCTTGAAAAATCCACCTTAGAAGCCCAAAAAGCGGCGCTGGACGATTCGCTCACCCAACAAAAAAACTTTTTTACCCAAATACAGGGGGAAACCAAAAACGCCATTAAAACCATGGCGGCCGAAGCGCTGAAAGAACAGCGCGCGGAACTGGTAGCCAAAAACAGCGATTTATACGCCCCGCTGAAAACCAAACTGGACGAATTTACCAAACAAATCGGAGATTTGCGCAACGAAAGCACTTCCCGCCATGGGGATTTGAAGCACGCCCTGGAGCAAACCCGCCAAATGAACGACAGTTTAGCCAAAGAAGCCAAAGACCTGACGGAAGCGCTCAAAAACCCCAAAATGCAGGGCAACTGGGGGGAAATGATTTTGGAAAACGTGCTTACTTCCGCCGGGCTTGCGGAAGGAAAAGACTATGAAAAGCAGGCGTTTTTCCGCGGGGAAGACAACTCCCGCAACTACCCGGATTTTTTAATCCGCCTGCCGCAAGGGCGCACGGTGGTGATAGATTCCAAAATGTCCCTGGTAAATTATAAAAATTGGGCCGTAGCTACGGACGAAACCCAAAAAGCGCAGTTTTTGAAAGCCCATGTAAAAGATGTGCGCGCACACATTGACGAACTATCCGATAAAGACTACCAAAAGCTGATTAAAGCCCGCGGGCTGGACTTTGTATTTATGTTTGTGCCCATAGAATACGCCTATTTTGCCGCGTTGCAGGCAGACCCCGCCTTAAACGATTACGCCCGCCAAAAAGGGGTGTCCGTCGTCACGGCGTCCAACCTGTTTGCCGTAATGCAGGTGGTGGAAAACCTCTGGCGCATAGAACGCACCAATAAAAATATGGATAAAATTTTAGTCTTGGGCGAAGAAATGCACAAGCGCGTTAAGCTGTTTGTGTCCCGCATGGAAGACATCCACACCAAACTGACCGCCACCCAAAAAGCCTACGACGGCGCCATGACCACGCTTACCGGCAACACGGGCATTATTAAATCGGCCGTGAAACTGGAAGAAATGCAAATCAAGCACGCGGGCACGCTGGCCGATAAATTAAGTGCGGAGGGCCCGCTTCTGCCCGCGGAGCCGGATGTCCGCGCCTAAGCGTTTTTTTATACAATATATTTAGCATTAAACAGGAGCTTAAAAATGAAAAAAATTATTCTACTTGCCGTGGTAGCCGGGGCGGCCGTTTTGACGGGTTGCGCCAGCACCTCCAACAATACTACGGTTTCCAATCCGCAAATTTTAACGCTGGACGAAGCCTTGCAAAAATCGGCCGAAACGCGCCAAAAAGTATTGGATGCCAAAAAATCGTACGAAGCCGCCAAATCTGCCCAAAACAGTGCCGCGGCCAATACGGCGGCGGAACTGGGCAAAGCGGCCTTGAAAGAAAAAGTCAACACCGCCAAAAGCCAAATTGAAGCCGAAAAACAAGCGTGGAAAGACGTGCTTAAATAGTTTGTATCAAGCATAAACTAAAAACGGGCCCCATACAAGCGGGTCCGTTTTTTTGTGACTTCTTTATTATTTGGTGACTTCTTTGTTATTTTACCGTTGGCTAAATACTAGCGTTCCTCCGGGGCCGGCGGCGGGGGGAGGATTTCTCCGCCGGGGCCGAGCGGCATAGGGCCGTCTTTAGGCATATCCGCACCGTGCGGGCCGTTTACCTCGTCCCCGGGGCGGGCGCCTTTCTTAAAATGCCCTTTGCGCGGGCCCGGCGGCGGGGGCAAAAGTTTATCCTGGAACAACACTTTCAAATCCCCGTTATCGTTAATCACGGCGTCGGTTTTTTCGTCCACCCAAGCCGCTTTGGTGTTTTCGTCCTGCGCGGCGGCAAGCTCTTGCTCCATTACGTCCAAGCGGGCCTTAAAATTATCTAATAATTCCCGTTTGAATTTGAACTGGTCTTCGCGCACTTGCGCCACCAGTTTGGCAATTTCCGCCTTTTTTTGGGCGGCTTTTTTACTGCCCGGTTTAGCCTTTTTATACTCTTGGACTAATTTTTCCACCTGCTCTTTGGTCTTTTTGAACTGCACTTCGCGTTCTTTGTGAATTTTACGCATTTCGGCGCGTTTTGCATCTTTTACAGCCGCGCGGCCGTCTTTATGCGGGTACTCCCCCAAACATTCCGCCCACGCCGGAGCCACCAGCCCCGCCATAAGCAACATTACGAACCATTTTTTCATTTGCCACCTCCTAGAATTCTGCTTCCAGTTGCGCTAAATCTAACGCAAAAGTTTGGTAATCTTCTTCCAAATGGGTATTCATATAAGCCATTACTTCCCGGCTGTCATATCCGGGGCGTTCCTGCCACATAAGCCCGCCCGCCACCAGCACCGCCGCCAGCGCACACGCCACCCACGCCGGGCGGAAAAACGCCTGCCAAAATTTAGGTTTGCGCGTGGTTTTGGCAAACAGCGCCTCCACCACCGGGGCCGGAGCCGCCGGGGCCTGCCCCGGTTCCTGCGCGGCCTGCCACAAAGTTAGCTCGGCCCGGCACGCACGGCACGCCGCCAAATGCCGTTTGAAAGCGGACTCTTCCTGCGGGTTTAACTCCCCGGCCAAATAAAGCATTATGTTTTTACATTCTTTCATAAATTTTCATCCCGTAAAAATGTTTGTAATTTTTTGATAGCCCTGTGCCCATCCGCCAACACCGTACCCAAAGGCACGCCCCGCGCGGCGGCAATTTCCTTAAAAGACATATACGGCCTTAAATAAATAATTTCGCGCTGTTTGGGGGGCAATTTTAAGGCCGCCCGCCGGATACGCTCCCCCAGCTCCGCCCGCTCCAACGCCTGCAAGGGCAGTTCCTCGCCGGACGGTAAAACCTCGTGCAACGGCTCGTTGCCGTCTTCGTCCGTTTTATCTAACGAAAAATCCTCCGGCCTGTCCCTAAAATAATTCAGCACCCGGTTGCGCGCCGAACGGAACAAAAACGCCTTAAATTTGCCCTGCGCGCGGTAATTTTCGGCCTGTTTATACACGCTTAAAAACACTTCCTGGAATAAATCGCCCGCCGCGCTTTCATCCGCCACCAAGGCCAAAATATATTGGTACAGCGGGTTTTTATAGCGCAGGACTAACTCCTCAAACGCCGCGGGCTCCCCCCGAACAAAACCGTCCATTAATTCATCATCCGTCAACTGTGCATAATTTTTGGCCATACTTTATAACACCAAAACCCGTAAATTTATTGCAAAAAAATATTTTTTCAAAAATATATTTCCAATTTCCAACAAAAATTATATAATTTTTAAGTTATTTGTTTTTGCCGGGCCCAATTAAAAAATAGGTCCTTTGGCCCTTGCGGGCAACACGCAGAAATTCTAACATATATTATTGTAATACTATGACGAACAAAATTATCCTTTCTCCCAAACGCTTTTCTATTTGCATGCTAATTAATATTAGCATGTCTATCCGTTTTGGCGAATGCGGTGGTTTTGTAAAATAGTATTTAGATTGATTTTTTATAAACCCCGCTCCTATATAAAAAGGCAAGCGGGGTTTTATTTTTTAAGTGACAAGGATATTCATGAAAAAATTACTTTCTTTAGTTCTTTCTGTTTGTTTATTAACCGGCTCTTTTACTCCGGCATTAGCCGGGGCCGCCCAAAGTGCAAGCGCCCAACAGGCGCGTATTCAAACCGCGCTGGAACGGGCGGATATAAAAGCCAAACAAAAAGCCGTATCTGCGGGCGAAATTTTGCGCACCGCGGCGGCGCTTTCCCAACCGTATGATGCCTACCAAGCCTATAAAACCACCTTTTTAGAGGAGCTTTCCGCCGTAGAAAAAGAGGCCCTGGCCACCCACCCGCAAAATGCCGCTTATATTAAAAAAGCGGTGAAAGAATTGCGCGCGGAAAAAAACATCCGCCACAGCTGGAAAGTGCTTTCTGCCTCGCCCGCCTATAAAACGTGGGCGCAGGAAAACGAACGCCGCGCCCGCGCTTACTTAAAAACGCTCTCCCGCGCGGCCGTAAAACTGGCGCAAAAATACCCGGCCAAACACCAAAATTTATTAACCCAAGCCCTGCCCGCTTTTGCCGCCGCGGGTGCGGTGGAACCGGCCCAAAAACAGGCGGCCGGAGCCTTACTGCGCCGAATCCTCAAGACCCAAGGAGTCCAATGCCGGGGCGGGGGAAATTTGCAAGCCATCAAAATACAACTGGGCAATAAAACCGCCGCCGCGGCGCAAGCCAAAAAATGCCAACAGGTGTTATCGGCCGTGTATGCGTTGGGCGTTTTGGGGGCGGACGACAGCAAATTCCAAAGTGCGGATGCGG
>UQFW01000008.1 GCA_900540405.1 Candidatus Avelusimicrobium faecicola
GGCAATTTGCCCGTCATAGGCGGTAGGCACGCCGAAAGCCGCTAAATTTTTAACAGCCGTTAAAGAGCGTTCCAACGCCGCCGTAAGCAGGCCGCTTGTCTGGTAGCGCTCTTTGCGCCGGGGCGCCGGGGCCAGAGCGATGCGGGTAGATAATTCCTTGGGGGTTAAATAACGCACGGGAATTTCCGCCAACCGTTTGGCTACCCGCCCGCTTATTTCCGTCCACGCGGCGGACTTTGGCGTTAAACAAGCCGCACGCGCCATTTCCACAAAATACAGCGAAGGAATTTTCGGCGTACCGGAATCATCCGCACTTTGACAGCAAACAAACAATTTTTCGCCGGCAGAGGCGGCCAATATATAAAAGAGCAGTTTTTCTTCTTCCAGCCGGGCGCGGGTGAGGTTGAGCCAAAAGCCCAAGCCGTCACGCAAGCGGGCGCGGAAATAGTCTTTCAGCACCGGGTCTTCCGGCACGATTCGCGGGAAGGATTTTTCGTTAAGGCCCAATAAAAAGACCACCTTAAATTGCAACCCGCGCGCCCCCAGTGCGTCCGTAAACACCACGCCGCCCGGCACATGAACCGTTTTAGGCAGGCGCAAGTCATTCAGGGCGGACATTAAATCCGGCGTAAACTCGTTAGGGCGGGCCTGTTCCCGCACGCAACGGCGGCGCTTAAAACAATCCACGCACGCCAACACCTGGCGCAAAATTTCGTTTTCCTGCGGGGTGAGCGTTTCTTGGGCGATATTTTCCTGCAAAAATTCTTGCGCCAGGTCGCATAGTGTGCCCCAGTCCAGCGGTTGGTCTAACTGCTCCAAACGGTTTTTGCAATTTTCCAACCAACTTAAAAAAGCGGGGTCATAATGTTTGGTTTGGGGCGTGATTAAATCCGTCCATTGGGAATAATCCCGGCAGGCCAAAGAGGCATTAATTAAATACCGCCAATTATTTTTACGGCTGAAATAAGGCGAGGTGACCACCGCAAGCACCGTTTCCCGCGCAAAATTATTAGCCGCCAACCCAAACAGATTTAAGCAGAAAATCCCCAGCGGGGTGGAAAGTAGCGGAATTTCCACCGCGGCATCCAGCGCAATTTTGTTTTGCCCAAAGACGGAAAAAATTTCGTCCCGGTATTCTTCCGTACCGCGGGCAAACACGGCAATATCACTAAATTTATAGCCGTCTTCTTCCACCAGTTTTAAGATTTGCTTGGCCGCAAAAAACACTTCCCCGCGCACCCCGGGCGCTTGCACCATACGCAAGGCCGGGCACGCGGCCGAATGTCCGGGCACAAACAGGGCCTCCCGCGCCGCGCCCAACGCGCCGGATTTGGCGGGAAGTTCCTGCTTGTCTTGGGCAGGCTGATAGATACTTGCAAAAAATTTTTCCGCAAATGCAAAGCCGGGGGTTTTTTCGTACGGGGCAAAAACCGTCACCGGATAATACTGCGCGATGCGGGTAAACAGCTCCAACTGGCGCCCGGTCATATCATAAAACCCATAAAAAACCACCTGCGCAAAAGCCTGTAAATAAGCGGAATGTTCCACCCGCTCCAACGCGGACTTAAAAAACGCCGCATACGAACGGTACCCCGGCACGCGCCCCATGGCTTGCAGGTACGCGGCGTATACGTCACAAAGCCACAAAAGGTGGGCGCGGTCAGCCTCTACCCGCGGGTCCGCCGCGGTGGAAACATATTCCCGCAATACTTCCGGCTCCGCCAGGGAATCCCCCAAATCCCGCAACGAATTTTTTAAGGCTTTAATAAACCCGCGCCCCGGCGCATAACGGTTGAGCTGCGGGCGGGCAAGCAATTCGCGCAAAATAAAATCGTGCAAATCGTCATTGGGCAGTAATTTTGGTTGCGGCGTTTCCGCTTCCGCATCCAGCTCTTTTAAGAGCCGCCCGAAAGAAACAAAACGCACGTTCCCCAGTGCCCCGTAGCGCAAGGCCAACGCGCGTTTCAACCGGGCCGAAACCCGGTCCGACGGACAAACCGCCAAAATACGCTCCGTGGCCGAGGAGCGCTCCTCCCCCGCCAGGTGCAAAAAAGCATCTTCCAACGCCGGATAGTTTGCAAATTTAAGCCGCATAAAATGATATATTAATAGATAGAATAGATTTTTATTATTTATTTACATTATGGCATTTTTAAGGAACTTTTACACCCCATGAAAACACTTATTTTAATCCGTCACGCCAACGCGCTTTCCTGCTTGGAAGCCCGCGTTCAAAAGGATTTTGACCGTCCTTTATCCCCGCAAGGGGAACAAAAAGCCGCACTCACCGCGCAAAAACTACTCCGCTTGGACTTAAACCCCGGTCTAGTTTTGCATAGCCCGCTTAAAAGGGCCGCACAAACGGCGCAAATCATTACGCAAACCGTACCCGCCGCCTTGGAAGCCTGCACCGAGCTAAACGGCCTGCACGACGACCGCGACGTGTGCGAATTTTTGGCCGGGCGTATGCAAGAGGCCACTTGTTTGGCCGCCGTGGGGCACAACCCCAACATTGCGTTTGTACTGCATTTGTTCACCAAACAAACCAGACATTTTGCGCCGGGCTCTTTTGCGGTGCTGAATTTTGACGACCCCCACCACCCGCAGTTGGTGCAATTTGAGGAATAACCATGACTATTTTTGATGCTGTTTTATTAGGGCTTGTTCAAGCATTGGGCGAATTTTTACCCATTTCCAGTTCCGCCCATTTGGTACTGCTGCCGTATTTGCGCGGGCAACAGTATCAGGGTTTGGCCTTTGATGTAATGCTCCACGCGGCCACCTTACTGGCGGTGCTTTTATATTTTGGCAAAGACTGGTACCGCTTAATTAAAGACGGCCTGTTCCGCCCGAAAGAGCCGCAAGGGCGCCTGCTTTGGTATTTGGTCCTGGCCACCGTTCCAGCGGGCATAGCCGGCCTTGCTTTGGGGGATTGGGCCGAAAACGTATTTAGAAACCCGCTGTTAATTGCCACCTGTTTAATTGTGTTTGCCGCGGTTTTATGGTGGGCCGACCGGAAAGCCGGCAAAAACGTGGTGGAAGTCCTCACGCTGAAAAACGCGCTTGTTATCGGTTGTGCGCAGGCGCTTGCCATTTTGCCGGGGGTATCGCGCAGTGGCATTACCATTACGGCGGCCCTGTTTTTGGGGTTGTCGCGCAGTTATAGCGCCAAAGTATCCTTTTTGCTTTCCACGCCCGTTATCGGCGGGGCGGCGCTACTGGAACTCCACCATTTAACCCCGGCTGATTTGAATGCGCCGCTGTGCTGGGGGTTTATCAGCGCGTTTTTAGGCGCGCTTTGCGTGATTGGCTTTTTGATGAAGTACATAAAAACCCATTCTTTTGCGGTGTTTGTAATTTACCGCATTGTACTGGGGTTATTTATTATCGGGTTTTTCTTGTATCATTAATACCGCCGCAAACACCAAACGGGGCCTGCCCAAAAGCAGACCCCGTTTTTTAGTGCCTAAAAAACCTTTTATTTGGCAACCGCTTTGGCTTTGTTCACGGTGGCGGCAATGGTATCCGTCAGAATTTTTTGCATATCCGAGGCGCGCATTACGTCCATCCCCGCCGCCGTACATCCGCCGGGAGTGGCTACCTTTTGGGCCAATTCTGCGGCCGGGAGCCCGGTGCTTTCCAACATTTTAGCCGCGCCGATAACCGTTTGCAACGCCAGCGCGGCCGATTGTTCTTCCGGCAAGCCTTGCGCCGCGCCCGCTTTGGCAAACGCATCCACAAACGCATATACAAAGGCCGGGCCGGAGCCGGAAACGGCGGTGGCGGCATCAAAAAGCGGCAACGAAATTTCAAACGTTTTGCCCAAACCGTCAAACAGTGCCATTACTTCCCGGCGGGTCCGCTTGGGGGTTTCTTGGGCAAAGTGGAACAGCGTGACCCCTTCCCCCAACGCAAGTGGCGTATTGGGCATAATGCGGATAACAGGCCACGACGGCAACACCTGTTGGATTTTTTCCACACTCCACCCCAACGCCATGGAAATAAGCGGTTTGGCCGGAGTGCCGCAAGCCGCTATTTGCTGTAAAACAGCCGCCACTTGGGCCGGTTTTACCGCCAGAAACAGCCAGTTGGCTTCCCGGATGACGCGCACGTTATCCGTGCCCGCCGTAATGCCCAGCTCCGCCTGCAAACGCGCGGCGGACTGTTCCGTATGCACGCCGGCTAAAATATCCTCTTTCGGGTAGCCTTTGCTCAGTAGCCCGCGAATGATAGCACCGCCCATTTCTCCGGCGCCGATAAATCCGATTTTCATATTATTTTGCCTCTTTTAATAAGTTTTTATGTGTAAAAGGTTTGGCGTGGGGGCCCACATAATCGGCCACCACCTGCCCGTTGCCGCACAAACGGTATTTATAAATCGTCAGCCCCACAAGCCCCACCGGGCCGCGTGCGTGCGTTTTGGCGGTGCTGATACCCACTTCCGCCCCGAAACCGTAGCGGTAGCCGTCCGCAAACCGGGTGGAGGCGTTCCAGTACACCCCGGCGGAATCCACCGCCGACAAAAAATACTGCGCGCGCGCTTCGTCTTGCGTTAAAATGGCGTCCGTATGGTGGGAGCCCCATTGGTTAATGTGCCGCACGGCCTGCTGTACCTGGGGTACGGAACAAACGGAAATATCCAAACTGCCGTATTCCGTATGCCAATTTAATTCCGGCGTATATATACACCCGGGGAAGCGCGTTTTTTGGCTTTCCAAAGCGTGTATTTTTACTCCGGCGCCTTGCAGAGCCGCCAATAAACGGTTGACGTTTTCCTGCGGCCAAGCCTCATCCACCAGTAAAGTTTCCACCGTGTTGCACGCGGCCGGATACTGCGTTTTGGCATCCACGCACACGCGCAATGCCATCTCCGGCGCGGCATCCGGCGCGATATAAATATGGCATACGCCGTCCGCATGGCCCAATACCGGGATGTTGGTATTTTCTTTTACATATTTAACCAGCGCATTCCCGCCGCGCGGAATGACTAAATCAATCAGGCCGTCCTGCTGTAAAAGTTCGGCCGCTTCTTGGCGCGAGCTGACAAAATTAAGCGCATTTTCCGGCCAACCGCCCGGCAGAGCCGCCAGGGCTTCCTGCAAAATTTTCAAGAACGCTTCGTTCGTGCGCACGGCTTCCCGCCCGCCTTTTAGAATAACCGCGTTGCCGGATTTAACCGCCAAGGCGGCAATTTGCGGCAAAACGTCGGGCCGGGCCTCAAAAATAACCAATAAAACCCCTAACGGACAGCTGATTTTTTTAAGCGTTAAGCCGTCGTCCAATTCCGTGGCCGCCAACACCTGCCCCACCGGGTCCGGCAGAGCCATTAACTCCCGCATGCCGTGCGTGACGGCGTGCAACTTGTTTTCGTCCAGTTTCAAGCGGGCCAGTAAGGCCGGTTTTAAGGTACCGCGTTGGGCGGCTTCTTGCGCCTCTTGCACATCCAAACGGTTGGCGGCGTATAATTCCTGCGCGCGGGTTTCCACGGCGTGCGCCATGGCCGCCAGGGCCGCGTTTTTCTGCGCGGACGTCAACAACGCCAGTTGCGTGGAGGCGGCTTTGGCTTTTCGGGCCAGTTCTTGCATATTCATTTTTATCCTCACAGCACTACAATATTATCGCGGTGGATGACTTCATCATAATTTTTGCCGCCGAGTTTTTTGGCAATTTCTTCGCTTTGGCAGCCTAAAATTTTAGCGCAATCCCCGCTGGAATAATTAACCATCCCTTTGGCAAATTCTACGCCGGATTCATCAAAAATGCCGATAATATCCCCCACGTTAAATTCCCCGGCCACGCCGGTCATTCCGGCCGCCAGCAGGCTGGCCCCTTTTTGCGTAAGGGCCTTAAAAGCACCGCTGTTGACCGTCACGCCGCCCGTCATATTGGTAGAATACGCAATCCACACTTTTTTACCGGGCAAATCCGCCACCGGCTTAAACAACGTGCCTTCAAATTCGTCCGTGAACACCCGGCCTAACGCCCCCGGCTTTTTACCGTTGGCAATCACCATGGCGCACCCGGCATGGGTGGCCACTTTGGCGGCTTCCAACTTGGTACGCATTCCGCCGCGCCCCCGTTTGGAAGCGCCGCCCGCCGCGGCTTCAATTTCCGGCGTCACTTGTTTGACTTCCGTAATCAGTTTGGCATTTTTATCTTTACGCGGGTCCGCATTGTATAAGCCGTTAATGTCGGACAAAATAACCAACAAATCCGCATCCAGGCCGCCGGCCACCAGGGCGGAAAGTTTGTCGTTATCGCTAAAACAAACCTTCACGCCGTTTTGTTTGTAGGCGCGCAGTTCGTTGGTGGAAACGGTATCGTTTTGGTTGATAATCGGCACTACGCCTAGCTCCAACAGGCGCGAAAGCGTATCGCGCAAACTTAAATACCGCGGGCGGATGGAAAAATCGTCTTCCGTCAGCAACACCTGCGCCGTGGTAAGGCCCAACGCGGCAAAGCCGTCTTCGTAAAATTTCATCAACCGGCATTGGCCTACGGCCGCGCACGCTTGTTTAATGGATACCAAATCCGGCATTTCTTTCAGGCCCAAACGCTGGGCCCCCAACCCTACTGCCCCGCTGGTAATAACAATAATTTCCTTTCCTTTGGCTTTCAGGCGGGCCATATCTTCCATAAATGCGTAAATGCGTGATAATGCTAATCCGCCTTCATCCGCGGTTAAAACATTGGTTCCAAACTTAAAAACAATCCGTTTTGCGTTTTTGATTAATTCCTGCACCATAATTCCTCTAAAGTGAAAAGCCCGCTGTAAGCAGGCTTTGTTTTAAGCGTTTTGCGTGTTTTGTTCCTGCGCTTTCAAAGCCGAATGTTCGCACCGGGTATTGAAAGGGCACTCCGGGCAATGCGCGCAGTTGGGCTCAAAATCGTTCACTTCTATTTTTTTGCCAACCTCAATAAAGGTATTTAAGATTTTTTCCTCGTCAAAGTCTTCAAACGGCACACTGGCGGTTTTGCCGTAAGCCACAAAATACAGCGTGGCGCGGCCGTTTTTTAAGCCCCACGCACGCCGCGCGCCCACGGCATAAATGCCCAGTTGCAAGGAGTCTTTTACCTCTTGGGTAAAATCTATATCCGTGCCGGTTTTATAGTCAATTACTTCCCAAGAGCCGTCCGGCCATTTATCAATGCGGTCTATTTTGCCGCGGAACGTCCACGGTTTTTGCTCAAAAATAAATTCCCGCTCCGTGGAGTCCACCGTTGTTTTGCGTTCATATTCGCGCTGGGCGTAGGCTTCCAACATTTTTTTGCCTTTTAAGTACCACTCCATTTGCTCGCCCGCGCTGGCATATCCGGCCCCCAACCAACAATCATCATAATAAGATAACAGTTCGGACGGGTCATTACTTTCTTTATGGTATGCCTCCAACGCGCGGTGAATGGACACCCCGAGAGAAGACGCCGGCACCAGGCCCTCGCGCTTGCCCTCTATATATTTTAATTTATAGAGGACCGGGCACTCCTGGTAGGTTTTGATTTTGGAAAAATTTAATTCGTATACATCACTATACATAAGGGGCTAATCCTGTTTGGTTTTGGCGCGGAAAAAGTGTACCAGGGTATCGCCGTATTTTTCTTGGCGGTACATTTCAAACACGTCCGGGATGGCAAACTGTTCGGTTTTATGGGTTTGCAAAATCACAATACCGTTGGGAGCCAATAGCCGCGCATCCGCCACGTTTTTGAGGGCCGGTTCCGAAAGGGCCAGCATTTTATTGTTTTGGTCCCGGTACGGCGGCCCCATAAAAATAATATCATAGCCGTCGTTATCGCTATACGGCATTAGCCAATCCAGCGGGCGCAGTACATCCCCTTTCAGCACTTTGGCGCGGTCCTCAAACCCCAAATGCGCCAAGTTGCGGTGGATATTTTTAATACAGGCGCCTTCCCTATCCACCATAACGGTTTTTAAGGCCCCGCGGGAAAGTGCCTCTAAAGACACGTTGCCCGTTCCGGCAAATAAATCCAACATTTTGGCCGCCGTAATGCGCGGGCGCAAAATATCAAACAGGGATTGTTTTATCCGGTCCGAAATCGGCTTTACGGGCAAATTTTTAGACACGGAAAAGATACGCCGCCCGCGGGCGGTTCCGGCAATAATACGCATAGATAAAAGACCTTCCTTATTTACAGTTGTGCAATACCTTCTTTAATAGCAAAGCGCACCAAATCCGCTTGTTTATGTATGGCCAATTTTTTCATAATGTTGTTGCGGTGGACGTGAATGGTATTCAAAGACAAATTGAACGTTTTGGCAATTTGTTTGCTGCTGTACCCTTCCGCAATCAGTTGCAAGACTTCTTTTTCTTTGGGGGTAAGCCCGGTAGCATCCCGCTTGCGGGTGGACGTTTTGCCCAAAAAGCCTTGCACAATATATTTGGATACTTTACTGCATAAATAAAAGCGCCCGGCGGCAACTTCATGTATGGCTTCCACAATTTCGTCCGCGGTAGATACCTTTACAATAAAGCCTTTGGCCCCGGCTTTTAAGGATTTTTCCACCGCTATACGGTCATCATACATACTAAGCATAATCACTTTGGCTTCCGGCTTGGCTTTTATCAGGCGTTGGGTAGCTTCCACCCCGTTCAAAACAGGCATAGAAATATCCACCACATATACATCCGCATCATTGGTTTCGGCCCAAGTGACGAGTTCTTGCCCGTTGCCCACTTCTCCCACTACTTCCAAATCCTTACCTTTCCGTTCCAAAACGGCTTTTACGCCGTCGCGTACAATTACGTGGTCATCTGCTAACAGAATTTTAATCATGTTCTTTTCTCCCCCCGTACACGACACGCGGACACGTGACGGTAATAACCGTGCCGCAGCCCGGTTTACTGGTTATTTTGAAGGTTCCGCCCAAACAGGCGGCACTGTCCCTCATGGCCAAGAGCCCCACCTGCCGGATGGAACGCTGACGCGGCGGCTCAAAACCCACGCCGTCGTCTTCCAACCGCACAGTGGCAGTCTTTTCCGTTTTACGCAGCAATAGTTTAACAAGTTTGGCATGCGCGTGTTTTGCTACGTTATTAAGCCCCTCCTGAATCACGCGGTACAGCATAATACATGCGTTTTCAGCAACGGGCAAGTCCGTCTGATAATCTAACTCCAATTCGTGTTTCACGCCGGTAAGCGCAGTAAAATTTTCCAATAATTCCCGGGCGGCGCCTTCCAGCCCCAAGTCTTCCAAATGGGGCGGGCGCATACTGACAATAATGTTCTTCACCCGTTCTATGGTGTTTTTTATTTGGCCGTCCAACTGGGCAATATCTTTTAATGCCTGCTTTTTATTGCCCGAAGACACGCTGTCTTTTACCAAAGATAATAAAGAGGTCAACACCACCGCAGACGTGCCGATTTCATCATGGAGTGCTTTGGATATATCCCGCTTTTCTTCTTCCCGCGCGGCTAATAACATTTGGGCAAAAGTGCGCCCGCTGGGCTCTTTGAGTAGCGGCCCCACCAGGGCTTCCCGGCCGTGCGCGCTAATATCGCGCACCAACCCCAAAATATTGGCCACGCGGCCGGAATCATCAAACAAAGGCACCAGCGCCGTTTGATAATACAGGGTTTTACCGTTAGAATCGGCACTCCACGCATACCGCACCGGCTGGCCTTGCAACGCCTGCTTGAACGCCTTGCCGTGTACGGCGGAGGCATCTTTCCCGTCCATCCGTACCGAAAACCCTTCCGCACCGCCAAACATAAACACTTTTTTGGTTTCCGGGTTGGCCACATAAATCAAATCATACCCATACGCTTGCGCGCTTTGGGCGGCGCAAACGGTGGTAGGATTATGAACATATAAAGCGGTTTCCCCACACTGTGCTTGGCACGAATACAGACAACCGGGTTCTTTTTCTTTCTTGCAAGACATAAAATCCCCTAGTACAGTATATTAGGATTCTACTATTTTTTAGCCAACTTTTGCCACCAAAAAACGGTTATTTTACAGGCAAAATCATACGCGGCGCACAGGAGCCAAGTTTGATATAATGAGAAGATATGAAAAAATCTTTCAAAAAAATTATTTTTACTAAACTTTTTTTATTCAGCGTTTTAGGCGCGCTTTTTGTGTTTATCTTGGGCGGCGCAATTTTTATGCGGTATATTTTTGCCGGCTTGCCCCCGGTGTATGAATTGGAAGAATACACCCCCTCTTTAACCAGTAAAGTATACGACCGCAACCAAAAACTGATTCATGAATTTTCTATTGAAAAGCGCAGTATGGTGCCGCTGGCGGACATTCCCGTAGACTTACAAAATGCCGTAGTAGCCATGGAAGACCGCGAATTTTTTGAACACGCCGGGCTTTCGTTTAAGGGTATTTTCCGCGCGCTCTTGCATGACGCCGCCACGGGCCGCGCCAAACAGGGGGCCTCCACACTTACGCAACAGCTTTCGCGCGGGGTTTTTCTGTCGCAGGAAAAAAAGCTCATCCGCAAAATACGCGAAGCCATTTTGGCCGTTCAAATTGAACACCAGTTCAGCAAGCCGGAAATTTTACAGCTTTACCTGAACCAAATTTATTTGGGCGAGGGAGCCTATGGGGTCAAGGCTGCCGCCAAACGCTATTTTAATAAAGATTTGGATACCCTCACCACCGGCGAGGCGGCCCTCATTGTGGGGCTCATTCCCGCGCCGGGCCGTTATAATCCGTTTGCCAACCCCAAACTGGCCGAACAGCGCCGCAATTTGGTTTTGCAAGTGATGAAAGAGCAGGGCTACATCAAGCAGGAAGAATTGGAAGAAGCCAAAAAAGAGCCCATGCCCACCCGCCAAACCGCCGCCGAAAACAAACCCGGCCTGTATTTTATTGAGCATATCCGCCGCATACTGGAGCCCAAATACGGCACGGAAACTTTATGGAAAGGCGGCCTAAACATTTACACAACCGTAGATATTGACCAACAGACGTTGGCGGAAAACATTATGAACGAACGCCTGCAAAAGTTGGACGAACAGGTAGCCAAAGGGCTCGGCATAGAAATTGACCCCAACGACGCCGAGGCCGAAACCGCCACGGAAGAAGACGGCACATTAACCGACCCTCAAGCGGATTACCCCCGCCTGCAAGGGGCGTTTATGGTGCGGGACGTAAAAACCGGGGCCGTGCGCGTGCTGATAGGCGGGCGCGGTTTTGACGAAAGCAAATTCAACCGTGCCACCCAGGCCAAACGCCAGCCGGGCTCCTCGTTCAAACCGTATGTTTGGATGGCCGCCCTGCAAAAAAAATACACCCCCGCCACCCTGGTAAAAGACCTGCCCACCATGTTTTATAACGACGGGCGCAACTGGCGCACCTTCAACGAAATGTCCGATTTATATTCGTTAGACCTGGCCTCCCAACCGTTTATTTCTTCCAAAGATTTTAACGTGTGGGTTCCCAAAAACTACGGGGGACGTAATGACGGCTGGATTACACTGCGCAAAGGGTTGGAAAAATCCAAAAACCTGGTGGCCGTCAACCTGATTGATGCCGTAGGCGTGCCGGAAGTGGTGCGCGTGGCCCGCAAAGCGGGTATAACGTCCGCCCTGCCCCGCGTGCCGGCCCTGGCGTTGGGCGTAAGCGTGCTGACGATGGACGAACATTTGGCCGCCCTGTCCACTTTTGCCAACGCGGGGATTCATACCGATAATTACTATGTGGAACGCGTGGAAGATGCCAACGGCCGCGTGCTTGAAAAACACGTTTCCGTGGAAGACGCGGCGTTTTCTCCGCAAAATTCTTATTTGTTAATTAATATGATGAAAGGCGTAGTCCAACGCGGTAGCGGCACCGCCGCGGCGCGGTTAGGCCGCCCGATAGCCGGCAAAACCGGCACCACCCAAAGCCACCGCGATATGTGGTTTGTAGGCATGACCCCGCACACCGCGGCCGCCGCCTGGATGGGCTATGACGACGACACCTCGCACGAAAATGGCGCCCGCTTTACCGGCAGTACCGCCGCCCGGTGGTGGACGGACATTATGGAGCAAGTCTTAAAAAACGAGGCCAAGGACGATTTTGCCGTGCCGGAAGGCATTTCTTTTGCGTACATCAACCCGGCTACCGGCAAACTGGCCATGCCCACGGAGCGCAATAAATTCTGGGAAGCTTTTATAAAAGGAACGGAACCTAAAAGCTATTAACCGTTATGAATAAGGAACAAACTTCTTTTCCCCCGGTATTTTACGGGCTGCCCAATGCGGCGGCCCGTGCGTACTTTGTGTGCCAACATTTTTTAACCCAAGGCAAAAACGTCGTTTGGGTGCGCAAAAGCGAGGAAGATTCCGCCGCGTTTGAAGCCGCCGCCCACACCTTTGCGCCCCAAAATGTGCGCATTATTTCCATGCCGGAAGCCACGGCGGGCCGTATGGCGGCGCTCTACCGGCTCACCCAAAAGGGCGGCCCCTTTTTAATCAGCCTGTCCGCACAGGATTTATCCGCCTTATACCCGGACGAACAGGAATTTCAGCGCCGCCTGCTATGTTTAGAGCGCGGGGGCACGTTGCGCCGCCAAGATTTACTGGATGCATTGGAAAACGCCGGCTACCAACGGGAAGATTACACCGAAGCCCCCGGCCAGTATGCCGTGCGCGGCAGTGTGGTGGATATTTTCTGCCCGGATAAAGAACGCCCCCTGCGGCTTTATTTTTCCGGCCATAAAATTGAGTCCATGGCGGAGTTTGATTTGGACACCCAAAACACGCGGGAAGGCATCGCCCGGGCCGTCATTATCCCCTTGCGTTTTGAGCATTTAACCGCGCCGCTTCAGCCGTATACGCCCCAAGCCGTGTATGTGTTTGAGGAGCCGGAGCGGGAAACGGATTTTGCGCCGTACCCGCAAGCGGCGGTGGTGTCTTTACTGCCTAGCGCAGGCGCAACGGATTGCGGTTTGCAAGCCGGCCTGCGCTTTGGGGCCGATTGGAAATTGTTGGAGCGGGAGGCGCAAAATTTACAGCGCCGCGGGCTCCACCTAACCGTTTGTTGCTTAAACCGCGGGGAACTGGACCGCTTGAGCGAAATTTTCCGCGATTACCCCGCGCTATCTAAAACACCGCTCCAAATTTCTCCGCTCACCCAAGGGTTTACCTGTCCGGCGGAAAAATTCGCGCTGATTACTTCCTGCGAAATTTTAGACCGCCGTTATGATGCGGCCGCCGTTATTAAACATTTTGACGTGGAAGGCGCCAAGCGCGTGCGGTTCAAAGAGCTGGCCCCCGGCGATTACGTCGTCCACCAAAACCACGGCATTGGCAAATACCTGGGGCTAGAGCTAATGGATAAAGACGAAAACCCCACCGATTGCCTGATTATAGAATACCGCCGGGGCAGTAAATTATATGTGCCCATGTATGACTTCAAAAAAGTACAAAAATACATCGGGGCCGGCGGCAAAATCCCGGCGCTTTCCGCCCTGGGCGGTTTAGCCTGGCGGGAAGTAAAACAGCGCGTAAAAGAAGACGCCCAAAAAACCGCTAAAGAAATTTTACAGTTGGAAGCCCGCCGCCAAGCCACCCAGGCCCCCCTTACCCCCGGTGACCCGCGCATAGAACAGGAATTTGCCGATTCCTTCCCCTATACGCTGACCCCCGGCCAAAGCCAAGCCATAGAAGAAGTTTTGCGGGATTTGACATTATCCAAACCCATGGACCGCGTACTGGTGGGGGATGTGGGGTTTGGCAAGACGGAAGTGGCCATGCGGGCCGCCCTGCGGGTGGCGCTATCCGGCAAGCAAACCATGGTATTGGTCCCTACTACCATTTTGGCAGACCAACATTACAAAACTTTCAGTAAACGCATGGCGGGGTTCCCTGTCACGGTGCGGATGTTATGCCGTTTCCAAAGCCCCAAAGAACAAAAACAGGTGGTGCAGGAAATTAAAAACGGCGTATGTGATATTATCATCGGCACGCACCGCCTGATGAGCAAAGATATTTCTTTTAAGGATTTGGGCCTGGTAATTATTGACGAAGAACACCGCTTCGGCGTCAAGCAAAAAGAAAAAATCAAAGCCAAAAGCGCCGGCGTGCATACTTTAATGTTAAGCGCAACGCCCATTCCGCGCACCTTAAACCAATCGCTTTCCAGCCTGCGGGATATTTCTTTAATAGATACGCCGCCCCGGGGGCGCACGCCCATTAAAACCGTCGTCACCGCGTGGAATAACGAGCTTGCCTCCGCCGCCATTACGCAAGAATTGGCCCGCGGCGGACAAGTATATTATGTATATAACAGCGTGCAAAGTATGCAAAGCCGCTACCTGTTCTTAAAAAAACTGGTTCCGCAGGCGCGTATTTGTATGGCGCACGGCCAAATGGACGAAAAAGAATTAGAGCAAACCCTTTGGGATTTTAACAACGGCAAGTATGATATTCTGCTGGCCTCCACCATTATAGAATCCGGCATAGACATCACCAACGCCAACACGCTGATTGTGGAAAACGCCCAAAACTTCGGTTTGGCCCAACTGTACCAATTACGCGGGCGAATCGGGCGCGGCAGTGCCAAAGCGTATTGCTATTTATTCCACCCGGATTGGCTGTTCAAAAAAACGGCCCCGGCCGAAGAAACGTCGTTTAACCAACTGGCCGCCGTGGCCTGGAAACCCAAACAGGAAAAAGACCCCACCGAAGAAGCCAAAAAACGCTTGGCCGCCTTAATGGAATTTGGGGATTTGGGAAGCGGGTTTAAGCTTGCCTTGCGGGATATGGAAATCCGCGGCGCCGGGGAATTATTAGGCGTTAAACAGCATGGGTATGTAAACGAGGTTGGCTTGAGTTTATATTGTGATTTGGTGGCTAACGAAGTCAAAAAACTCAAGGGGCTTCCCGTCAAGCGGGAGTTGCGCGCCACCGTCAATTTGCCCCTGGCGGCGTTTATCCCGCCGGATTACCTGCCCGACGACGCGGAACGCTTAAAATATTATAAGGAGCTAATGGGCGCGGACGAAGCCAAAACCCAACAAATTTTAGTGCGCCTGGCCGATTTGTGCGGCCCGGTTCCGCAGGAAATAAAAAATTTAACGCGAGTATTTGCTCTTTCCGCACAGGCGGGCGCCTTGCAAATACAGCATATAGAATCTGCCCCCGGGCGTTTGGAATTTTCTTTCTCGCGGGATTTCCAAATGCCGCCCGACTTTCCCGCGCGCCTGTTTGCGCAGTACGGGGCAGAGCATATTGAATTTTTGAAATCCAACTCCGGCGACGGTATCCGCCTGTTGCTGTCCGACACGCAGGATATGCCCGCCGCGGCAGAACAGGCCCTAGCCTTTTTTAAGGCCGTTTTTGCCCATACTAAAATGGTATAGTATTATTATGCGCCAACACATTATTTATTTACTGGCGGCGGGGCTTTGTTTGGCCGCCTGCCAATCCAAACCGGCGGACGAAACGTCCCCCAAACCCGCCGCGCCCGCTAACGTAGCGGCCAAAGTGGGGCCTGTATCCATTACGGAACAAGAGGTAAACGACCGCTTGGCCCTGGTGGATGAAGACGACCGCGAATTTGCCCAAACCCCCATCGGGCGCCAAAACTTTATCAATATTTTAGTACGCGAAAAACTGTCCGAACTGGCCGCCAAAGAGGCCGGGGTGGATAGTTCCGACACTTACCTTTCCGCGTTGGAAGACAAGCGCAACCAACTGAAAGAAATTTATGATGATTTTGCCAAACAAACCTTGGTGCGCCTGTGGGAACAACAACTGGAAGATTCCGGCAAATTGGCGGTATCGGACGAAGAAATCAGCGACTATTACAAAAAATATCCGTATGAAATGACCATTAAACAAATTATCATTTCCAACGCCCAAACGGCCGACCAGGTACTGCGCACCTTAAAAGGTTCCCCCTCGCGCTGGAAAGAAATGGAGCGCCAGTATTCCGTTTCCCCCCAAATGGCGCGCGGGAAAGAATTTTCTTTTATGCCGGGGGAATTTCTGCCGGAAATTGAAGTAATTGCCGCCAATAGCGCCAGCGGCAGTGTGCAAGGTTTTATCAAAACCGCGCAAGGATTTCATATAATAATGAAGACCAAAGAAAAACGCCTTTCTTTGAAAGATGCCGCCCCGCGCATACGGGCCATTCTGCAAGCACAAAAGGAAGACGCGGTATTAAACTCTTTGAAAAACAAATATGAGGTGGCAGTATATGAAAAAAATGAATAAATTAGCTTTACTGGCCTTGGCCCTCACAGTAGGGGTAGGAGTGCAGGCCAAAGTGATGGAATCGTCGGTAGCTACGGTAAACGGGCGGCCGGTTTTAAGCTCGGAATATGACTCGTACCTGTCCGGCGTGGTAGAACAGTATAAAGTAGCCGCGCCGCAAATTTTGCAGCAGCCGTACGCGCAAGATGTGCTGGGCCGGGAAGTATTAAAAGAGCTTATTTCCAAAGAGCTTTTGTACCAAGCCGCAGACGAAGCCAAAATTCAAGTAAAAGACAGCGATATTGATGCCGGCATTAACGAAATTAAAGCCCGCTTTATGGTGGACGAAAAAACCGGCAAAGAAGACCCCAAAGGGGCCGATAAACGCTTTTCCGAAGCGCTCAAAAAGCAACACATGAGCTTAAAAACGTATAAGGAAAAAATCAAAAAAGATATTGCCGTGCGCAAACTGGTGGAACAACGCATTACCACCACGGTTAAACCGGTGGAAGAAGCAGACGTAAAAGCGTTGTATAGCGACGTGGAAACCTGCTTAAAAGGCAACACCAAAAAAATGAAAGCGTTGGAACAAAAAGACCCGGCCCGGTTTAAGGAAGCCATGGCGATTGCCGCCAAGCTCAAACAGCTTACGGCCGAGCAAGTGCGTATCGGGCACATTTATTTGGCCGTCACCAAAGATATGAAGCCCGAAGAAGTAAAAGCCAAAGAAGAAACCGCCAAAAAAATTAAAAAAGAATTGGACGGCGGCAAAGAATTTTCCACCGCGGTTAAGGAATATACCGAGGACAAAGCGGCCCTGGCCAGCGGCGGGGATATGATTTTAATTAAAGGGATTGCCCCCAAAGCGTTAGACCAACAGGCGTTTTCTCTGCCGGTGGGTGAAGTAAGCGCGCCGATTAAAACGGACGTGGGTTTCCACATCATTAAAATTAAAGAAAAACGCGCCGAAAAACAAATCGGTTATGACGATATTAAGCGGGATTTGGCCCAATACCTGGCCCAACAAAAAATCCAAACCACGTTGGCCGCTTATATCGGCGAATTGTACGATAAAGCAGACGTAAAAATTACCAAAACGTTTGAATCGGACAAACTGCTGGAAGAAGCCGCCAAAGCAGACGAAGCCGCTAAAAAAGAATCGTCTAAAGAAAGCAAAAAATAAATCAGCGTATTAAATTTATACAATAAAGGGAGAAGATTTATTCTCCCTTTATTTTTTTAGGAGTATTTATGAAACCCGTTTTAGCCGTCACCGCCGGGGACCCGCTGGGTATCGGGCCGGAAGTGACCGTAAAAGCCTTGCAAGACCCCGCCGTCCGGGCCGCCGCCCGCTTTATAGTGGTGGGGGAGCCGTCCACCTTATACGCGGCCGGATTTACGGATGATTTAGCCGCCTTACTGCCGGTGGAACATCCGCAAGCGGCGCTTAACGCCCCGCACGCGCCGTGTTCCTGGGCGGGGGAAGTATCTTTTAAGGCGTTGCAAACGGCCTGCAAACTGACGGCCGGAAAAAAGGCGCAAGCGTTAGTGACGGCCCCCATTTCCAAACAAAGTTGGGCGTTGGCCGGGGTGGAATTTACCGGGCATACGGAATTTTTACGCCGCTATTACGGGCCGGAGGCGCTCATGATGTTTATTAGCGGCCCCCTGCGATGTGCGCTAGTCAGCGAGCATTTTGCGCTGGCGGATTTGCCGCGCATTTTAACCCAAGCGCGCATAACGCACACCGCGCGCCAATTTGCCGCGGCCTTACAACGCTTACACTTGGAAAACCCGCAAATAGCCGTTAGCGCGCTCAACCCGCACGCGGGCGATAACGGCCGTTTCGGGCAAGAGGAAAACACCGTGTTGGCCCCGGCCATTAAAACCTTACAGCAAGAAGGGCTTTCCATTACCGGGCCGTATCCCATAGACAGCCTGTGGCTAGCCCACACCCGGGGGAAATTTGACGGCCTGTTGTGCTTGTATCACGACCAAGCCTTGCTCGGCTTAAAACTGGCCGCGCGGGAACCGATTGTGCATATTACCGCCGGATTACAGTTTTTGCGGGTTTCCCCCACGCACGGCACCGCTTTTGATATTGCGGGGCAGAACCGGGCGGACCCGGGCAGTATGAAAGCCGCCCTTTTGTTTGCCGCCGCGCACGCCCGGTAAAATTTAAGCCACAGACAGGGCCCTTTTTTGTTAGAATGAGAGTATGAACCCGGTTTTGCATTTCCCCGTCTTAAATTCTACCAATGCTTACGCCAAAACACACGCGCAGGAACTGGCAGACGGAACTGTTGTCTGTGCCGACGAGCAAACCGCCGGGCGGGGCCGTTTTGACCGGGTGTGGGTTTCCCAACCGGGCGGGCTGTATTTTTCCCTTTTATTAAAACCGCAACAAACCGCTTATTTACAAAATTTAACCCAACTGATGGCCGTAAGCGTTTGCCAGGCCGTGCGGGAACTGGGGGCGGATGCGCACTTAAAATGGCCCAATGATGTACTGGTAAACGAACAAAAAATTTGCGGTATTTTAAGCGAGGCCGTATTAAAACAAAACCGTTTTTATGCCCTGGTGTTGGGCGTGGGGATTAATGTGAACCAAAACTCCCTGCCGGATGTGGGGCGCCCGGCGGCCACCCTAAAAAACTTGGGTATTCCGGCCGATAAATCCGCCCTGTTGAACCGCGTTTTAACCCTTTTTAATGCCCGCTTAAAAAATGCCTTAACGCAAGGCTTTGCCGCGTTTGCGGCGGATTACAAAAATTGGTTTCCCTATTTGGGCAAAACCGTTTCTATTACTAATGGCGGCCAAAAACTTTTTGGCGTGGCCGAAAACATTTCTTCCGCGGGTACTCTGGTAGTAAAAATGCCGGAGGGCTTGCGGGAATTTTCAATAGGAGACATGAACGCATGAATCTTGCAGAAAGCACGTCCCTGATGGACAGCGTGAACTTAACGCTAATCGGCATGAGTGTTGTGTTTGTATTTCTCATTCTGCTGGTTTTTGTTATGAAAGCGCTGGGGTGGTTGGTTAAAGTGCTTGAAAAATACTTCCCCCAACCTGTGCCTGCCGCGGCCGCCACGGCCGTACGCGCAGATAACGCGGCCATAGCTATTGCCATTGCCGCCGCCAAAAGACTTACCGGAAAATAAGAGGAAACAAAAAGAATGAAGAAAGTTAATTTTATGCTCACCGCCTTCCGTGACGGCTTCCAATCCGCCTACGGGGCGCGCGTGCTGACTAAGGATTTTATGCCGGCGGTGGAAGCCGCCCGCCTTGTTCTTTTACTGCAACGAAAACGCCTTTGATATGATGGACACCTTCCGCAAAACCGCCGGGCCGGATGCCAACCTGCAAACCCTCGCCCGCGGTGTAAACGTGGTAGGCTTGGAAAGCCAATCTTCGGACGTGATTAAAGCCCATGCCCAACTGTTCAAAAAACACGGCACCACCACCATCCGCAACTTTGACGCCTTAAACGACGTAAATAACCTGATTTATTCCGGTAAATGTATTGTAGAAGCCGGCCTCAAGCACGAAATTACCGTCACCATGATGTCCCTGGCCCCGGGTTGGGATACCACCGGCACCATCCACACCCCGGAATTTTACGAAAAAGTCTTGCGCAAAATTTTAGATTCCGGCGTTCCGTTTGACTCCGTCTGCTTCAAAGATGCCTCCGGCACTGCTACCCCGGCCACCGTGGGCCGCACGATTGCCATTGCGCGCAAAATGCTCCCGCAAGGCACCAAAATTGCGTTCCATACGCACGAAACGGCCGGCAACTCTATTGCTTGCTGCTTGGAAGCCATCCACGCAGGCGCAGACCAGTTGGACCTTTCCTTCCAACCTGTTTCCGGCGGTACCTGCCAGCCCGACGTGCTGACCATGTGGCACGCCTTGCGCGGTACGGATTACACCTTGGATATTGACCCGCACAAAATAAGAGAAGCCGAAAACGTATTTCAAGAATGTATGAGCAAATACGAATCCTTGGGCGAAGCGGGCCGCGTACTGCCGATTATTCCGTTCTCCCCCTTGCCGGGCGGCGCGCTGACGGCCAATACGCAAATGATGCGCGATAACGGCACCTTCAACCGCTTCCCCGAAGTGGTGGAAGCCATGGGCGAATGTGTAAAACTGGGCGGTTTCGGCACGTCCGTCACGCCGGTTTCCCAATTTTACATCCAACAGGCGTATACCAACGTTATGCAAGGCGCCTGGAAAAAAATTACCCCCGGCTACGGCAAAATGGTGTTAGGCTATTTTGGTAAAACCCCGGTGGAGCCGGACCCGATGGTTGTAAAAGCCGCCAGCGAACAACTGGGCTTGGAACCCACCGCCAAAACCCCGCTTGAAATTAACGATGCGGACCCCAAAAAAGGCTTAAAACCCGCTATTGAAAAACTCAAAGCCGCCGGCCTGCCGGTGACGGACGAAAACGCGTTTATTGTGGCTACCTGCGCCGATAAAGGCATTACCTTCTTAAAAGGCGAAGCCAAAGTAAACGGCATCCGCTGGGCCAAACAAAAACAAGACGCCAACGCGCCTGTTTGCGTAAACGTAAACGGCACGGCCTATCAGGTGGAATTTGACGGCGATAACGCCGCGGTCGTCAACGGGAAACGCTACGATATTTCCTTGGGCAAAGCGGCTCCGGCCGCCAAAGCCGCCGCTAAACCGGCCTCCGGCGCGGCGGACACCATTAATGCTCCCGTCCCCGGCGCTATTTTGCGCTTTAGCGTAAAAGACGGCGACACGGTGAAAGAAGGCCAGGAAATTTTGGTCATGGAAGCTATGAAAATGGAAACTTCCGTCAACGCCCCCAAAGCGGGTACGGTGACTTTCTTGGTAAAACAAGGCGACCAAGTACAAACCGGCCACCCGGTAGCGCAAATTCAATAGGAGAGAAAAATGGAAATTTCCAAACTATTGGAAGCTACGGCACTTTACGCCGTCACTTGGCAACAAATCGTCATGATTGCCGTGTGCTTGTTCCTGCTGTGGTTGGGCATTAAAAAGCAATTTGAACCGCTTTTGCTGGTACCTATTGCTTTTGGCGGGTTGTTGTCCAATATCCCGGTGGCCGATATTGCCGCCCCCGGCAACTTTTTGGGCATTATTTTTAATGCGGGCATTAACACGGGCCTGTTTCCGTTGTTTATCTTTATGGCCGTAGGCGCCATGACGGACTTCGGCCCGCTCATCGCCAACCCGAAAATGGCCCTTTTGGGCGGTGCCGCGCAGTTTGGTATTTTTGCCACGCTGATTGGCGCTATTGCCATGAACGGTATGCACGTTGAAGGCTTGGGCTACACGTTGCGCCAAGCGGCTTCTATCGGCATTATCGGCGGGGCAGACGGCCCGACGGCTATATTCTTAACCTCGCGCCTGGCGCCCGAATTATTAGGCGCTATTGCCGTAGCGGCGTATTCCTATATGGCGTTGGTGCCGATAATCCAACCGCCCATTATGAAACTGCTGACCACGGATGCAGAACGCAAAATCAAAATGCAACAGCTTCGCCCCGTTTCCAAACGGGAAAAAATCCTGTTCCCCATTGTTTTGCTTTTGCTCTGCGCGTTCTTGTTGCCGGATGCCGCGCCCTTAATCGGTGCGCTTACGTTTGGCAACCTGGTTAAAGAATCCGGCGTGGCGGAACGGCTTTCCAAAACGCTCCAAAACGAGTTTTGCAACATTGTCACCATTTTGCTGGGTTTGGCCGTAGGCTCCAAATTGCAGGCCAAATTGTTCCTTACGCCGCAAACCTTGGGCATTTTGGTACTGGGCGTTATTGCGTTTTCCATTGCCACCGCTTCCGGCGTGTTAATGGCTAAACTGATGAACTGCTTTAGCAAAACCAAAGTCAACCCGCTGATTGGTTCCGCCGGGGTGTCCGCCGTGCCTATGGCGGCCCGCGTTTCCAACAAAGTGGGGCAAGAATATGACAAGAACAACTACCTGCTTATGCACGCCATGGGGCCCAATGTGGCCGGCGTAATCGGCAGTGCGGTTGCGGCCGGTATCTTACTGGCTTTCTTGGGCAAATAATTTTACCCAAACGCAAAAATCCCCGCCAAACGGCGGGGATTTTTTTGCCCAATCACAAAATTTTACGCGCTTATTTTTACCCCTTTCCGCGGGCACAAGGGGCGCAACGGGCATTGGGAGCAAAGGGGCCTGCGCGCATTACACACTTGGCGGCCGTGCAAAATAAGCGCAATCGCAATCCACCCCCAATAACGGTAGGGAATAACCCCAGTCAAATCTTTTTCCACCTTTACCGGGTCCGTTTGGCAAGTCAAACCCAGGCGGTAGACCAACCGCTTTACATGGGTATCCACTACAATCCCTTCCGGCTTTTTGAAATAATCCCCCAACATCACATTGGCCGTTTTGCGGGCTACCCCGCGCAGGGAAAGCAAATCCGCCATATTTTGCGGCACTTCCCCGCCGAAAACATCACAAATGCGCCGGGAGCTTTCTATTAAGGAAAGCGCCTTGCTGTGGTAAAATCCGGCCGAATGGATGATTTTTTCCACCGCCTGGATGTCCGCCTGCGCTAACGCCTGCGGCGTGGGATACGCCGCAAACAGCGCCGGAGTAATGGTATTCACACGCGCGTCCGTGCATTGGGCGGACAAAATAACCGCGCAAAGCAACTGCCAGGCGTTTGCATGGTGCAACGGAATAATATGTTTGGGATACAGCTTTTTTAAGGCGCGGATAAGCGGCAGCGTGTCCGGCTTGGGGTTAGCGGGCATAACGGCTCCGCAGACGGTTCCACGCATAAGCCGCCGCCAAAAAGGCTAAATTTACCAAAATAATGGTAGCGCCGGACGGTATATCAAACAAAAAGGATAAAAACACGCCCGCCCATACCGCCAGTACCGCCAGTACCACCGCCCACACCAACACTTGCTTAAACGTGCGCGCGAGCATCAGCGCCGCCACCGGCGGAATAATCAGCAGGGCGGAAATCAGAAAAATTCCCACCACCTTAAACGTAAGCACCACGGCGGCGGAAGTAATCAGCGTAAGCGTTAAATCCATGGCCTGCACATTAATCCCGCGCGTATGTGCAAACGGCGCATCAAACGAAGCGGACACCAAATCCCGGTAGAAAAAGGTTAAAAAGAACAGTAAAATAGCCAACAGCACCGCGCACAAGACGGCTTCGTCCCAACCTACCGTCAAAATACTGCCGAACAGGTAGCCCAGTAAATCCGTATTAAACCCGCCCGCGAGCGCCGTAATAAACAGGCCGACAGCCAACCCGGCCGCGCTAACAATCCCAATTGCCGCGTCCCCGTAAATGCGGAATTTTTCCGCCAGTTTCAAAATACCCACGGACGACACCATCACCACCGGGATAGATACATACACCGGCGAGGCCCCCAACAAAAGCGCCGCCGCCACCCCGGTTAAACACACATGGCTCAGGCCGTCCCCAATCAAAGAAAGCCGTTTTAAGACGAGAAACACGCCCAGTATCGCACAGATTGCCGCCGCCAAAGAGCCCGCCAGCAACCCGCGTTGCACAAAGCCATAACTTAAAAATTCACTAATCATGGTGCGCCTCCCCACAACCGCCCAGCGGGCAGTGCCCCGCATTATGCAGGTGGTCTATGGTATGTTGGGCAAACGCCCCCAACTTGGCCGCCACCGCGGACGATTGGCAAAATTCCTGTTTGGTTCCGTAAAAAACCAACTCTTTATCCACATACATAAATTTAGAGATGTATTTTCCCACCTCGCCGGTATCGTGCGTGATTAATAAAATAGTCACGCCGTGGCGGGTGTTCAATTCCCCCAATAAATTAAAAAAATCTTCCCGGCTGCCCGCATCCAACGCGGCGGACGGTTCATCCAAAATAAGCAGTTGGGGTTTGCTGACCAACGCGCGCGCCAACAGCACGCGCTGTTGTTGGCCGATAGACAAATCGTGAAAAATCCGCTTGGCATAATCCAGCGTGTTGGTTTGGCGCAGGGCCCCATACACATTGCGCAGGTCGGACATCCGCACCCCGCTATGCAGGCGGTTAAATTCCAACCCCATAAAAACTACTTCTTCTACGGAAATGGGAAAACGGCTCTGCGCTACCGGGCTTTTTTGCGCCAGATAGCCTATTTTTTGCCAATCCTTAAATTGCGCAAGCGGCGTGCCGAACAGGCGGATTTTTCCTTGCCCCTTTTCCAAACCCAACAAAACTTTTAACAGCGTGGTCTTTCCGCCGCCGTTGGGGCCGATAAGCCCCACATAATCCCCGGCTTCCACCTTAAAATTAATGCCGTCCAACACCCAGGCGGATTCATACTTAAACCGTACATTTTCGGCTTCTATTACGCTTTGCATTGTAAACCCCTTGCCAAATTGGTTAAATTGCGGTGCATAAACTGCGCATAAGTGGTATGGGCCGCTACATCTTGGCGGCTGACGTGTTCCACCGTATACAAAGGCAACACCTGCGCGCCGGTTTCCCGCGCCACCGTAGCGGCTAAATTTTGGGCAATTTCTTCTTCCGTAAACACATATTTTACGCCGCTTTGGCGCACTTGCTTAATCACTCCGGCCAATTTTCGTACAGAATGTTCCCCGTCGTGCGACGTGCCCGCCAGAGCCGTCAAATGCAACCGGTACCGCGCGGCCAAATTGCCAAACGCCAAATGGCCGATATGCACCATTTCGCGGGTTTGGCAAGCGGATAACACGCGGGAATATTCCGCATCCAATTCATCCAACTCCTTCAAAAACAGGGCCAGGCGTTCTTCAAAAAAAGCACGGTTGGCGGGGTCCTGTTCGCTTAACGCCGCACTTACGGAGCGGGCAAACGGGCGCATATTGTCAAAATCCATCCAAATATGCGGGTCTTTGGACGGCGCCGCGCCGCTAGCCGCCTCCACCACCGCGGCACCGGGGCGGACACTGGGCAAAATATCTTTTACCCACGGCTCCAACTGCGGGGACACATATATAAATACCCCGGCCGAATGAACGGCAATAATGGTGCCGGGGGTCGGCTCAAAAGAGTGCGGCTCCGCATTGGCGGGCAAAAGCATAGACAAATTGATTTTATCTCCCCCGATTTCCCGCGCTACCGCAAATGCCACATAGCCGGACGTGACCACCTTTAACCGGGTGTCCTGCGCCGGGGCTTGGCGGCGGGCCAGCAAAGCAATTAGCCCCGCCACACCAACCGCCGCTATGATTAAAAGTCTGACAAAAAACGCTTTTTTGAATTTCATAAAATAATCCTTATATATATTATACTTTTTTGTATCCCCGTCTTTTGGGGCAGTTATTTACTATAATGTAAAAAATACAGGAGGAAAAATACATGAGTTATTTGTTGGCGTTTTGTTTGGCCCTTTGTTGGGGCACGGCCTTTTTGGCTTCAAAAAATATGGTGGAAGCGTTGCCGCCGTATTGGAGTACCTTTTTCCGCGTGTTAGCGGGTTTTATGTTTTTTGTTGTTTTTTACGGTGTTCAACGCAAAAACCTCAAATGCCCGGTTAAAGAATTGTGGCGCCCGTGGACTATTGGTTTTTTGCTTATTTTGTTCCCGTTTGCGGCTATTTCCTGGGGGCAACGCTTTGTGGCGCCCACGATTGGCGGCATTTTTAACGGCACGGTGCCGATATGGTCCTTTATTGCCGGGGCCATTTTGTTAAAAGGCGTGGACCGCTTTACCTGGCGCCGCGCCGCCGGGGTGAGCGTGGGGTTAGCCGGGTTATTATGCACGGTGTGGCCGTCGCTTTCCATTGGGCATGACAAATGGGCTATGTATGGTTGCGCCGCCATGCTTTTAATGGCGTGGTCTTACAGCTTGGGCAACGTGCTGACCAAAAAAATTATGGTGGATAACCAATCCGTTTCTTTGGAAGCCAACACCTTCCACCAATATTTATTTTCTGCCGTGGTATTACTCGTGGTGGCGTTTTTTGCCGAGCCGTTCCCGGCCACCAGCGCGTTTAGCCCCAAAGTGGTTTTATCCATTTTAAGTGCGGGTATCTTCTCGTCCGCGGTGGCGTTTTTGCTGATGGTAGCCCTGATTAAACGCTGGGGGGCCACGCGCATGGCCTCCGTCACTTATTTTACGCCGGTGGTAGCCATGGGCAGTGATATTATCGCCCGCGGGCGTATGCCCTCCGGCTTGGAACTGATTGGCCTGGGTATTATTTTTGTCAGCCTGTTCCTCATCCAAAAGCCGGTAGAAGCAAAATAAAACCGCTTTTTCTTACCTCAAGTAGACCCCGCACACCGGCGGGGTTTACTTTTTTTGTTGCCTTTTGAAACCCCCGGCCGCCGCAGTGCTAAAATAATCTAAAAAGCCCTTGATAAAAACGGCTATTTTTGCCGGAATAAATGCTACAATATAATAGCTAAAGAATATCCTGCTAATTTGATAGAGTTGATTTTCTAAAGGGTGAGGTATTAAGTATGACACAAAATTTATCGTCTACCGCGTTTGTAAAACCCGCGGTAAAAGACGCACAAGCCGAAGTAAACATCCCGGCTTCTTACGGCAAAACGGAAAGTTTCCTGTTGCCGAAGGACCCGGCGTGGTTGTTCCTGTTTTGGGAAATTACCGCCGCTACCATAGAATGTATTAAAAGCCAATACAGCGCGGACCTGTTAAACGCCGCCAAAACGATTATCCGTTTGTACGACGTGACCGGCGTTCCGTTTTTTGACGGCTCCAACGCGGTGCAATTTTATGATATGCCCGTTATTTTTGAAGCCCGCAGCTGGTATATCAACGCACCCGCAACCGGGCGCAGCTATGTGGCGGATTTGGGCTTTTTAACGCCCGACGGCCGCTTTATTTTGGTTTCCCGCAGCAACCAAACGCTCCTGCCGCCCGGCAAAATATCAGACATTATTGATGATAAATGGATGATTGTGGAAGGGGACTTCCAAAAACTCTTAAAACTCTCCGGCGCGGACTACATTGGTTTGGGCGCCAGCGAACGGATGCAAGTGGTGGGCCAACGCTGGAAACTGACCGAGCTGACCACCTCCGGTGCGCCGACCAGTTGGTCCTCTTTTGCGCTCCACACGCAAACCCCGCAAACGGACGAGGACATCTGGCTCAAGGCGGATTGTGAAATTATCATTTACGGCTCCGCCTCTAAAAATGCCACCGTTTCCATTAACGGCCAAATTATTGAATTAAAAGAAGGCAAATTTTCTATCCGCCAACACCTGCCCGCAGGCAGCGTGGTGGACTTACCCATTAAAGCCCAAAACGCCAAAGGGGATAAAGTCCGCCAAATCAACATTAAAGCGCTACGCGAACAGGGGAAATAACTATGGGAGCAGAAAAAGGCTATTTAGCGCTGGTATTACACGCACACTTGCCGTTTATTAAGCACCCGGAATACCCGGACTTTTTGGAAGAAGACTGGTTTTATGAAGCCATGGTGGAAACCTACCTGCCGCTGTTAAATGTATTTGAAAATTTACAGGCGGAAGGAACGGATTTCCGTTTAACCATGTCTTTAACTCCGCCGCTTTGCAATATGATGTCGGACCCGCTGCTCATTGAGCGTTTCCGCCATTATTTGAACCAACGCATTGAGCTTTCTTCCAAAGAAATTGAACGCACCCGCAACACCGCGTTTGAAGCCGTTGCCAAAATGTATTATGACAAATTCCGCCGCTACCAGGATTTGTTTGAAAACCGCTACCACGGGCATATTTTGGAAGGGTTTAAGAAATTTCAAGATTTAGGTAAACTGGAAATTATTACCTGCTGTGCCACGCACGGCTATTTGCCGCTTATGGTGCATAAAGAAAGCGTAAACGCCCAAATTAAAACCGCCGTGACGGACTACCGCAGCCGCTTTGGCCGCAGCCCGCGCGGGATTTGGCTGGCCGAATGTGCCTACAACCCGGGCGACGATAAATTCCTGCGGGAAGAAGGCATCCGCTTCTTCTTTACGGAATCGCACGGCGTACTGCACGGCACCCCGCGGCCCAAATACGGCATTTATGCCCCGGTATACTGCCCGCAAACGGGCGTGGCGGCTTTTGCGCGTGATATGGAATCGGCCCAACAGGTGTGGAGCGCCGAATCCGGCTACCCCGGTGACCCGCGCTACCGCGAATTTTACCGCGATTTAGGCTACGATTTGGATTACGACTACATTAAGCCTTATCTCCATTCGGACGGCGTACGCCGCAATATCGCCATGAAATACTATAAAATTACCGGCAAAGTACCGCTGAACCAAAAACAGCCGTACAACCCGCACGAGGCGCGCGAAGTGGCCGCCCAGCACGCCGGC
Source organism: Candidatus Avelusimicrobium faecicola (assembly GCA_900540405.1). GTDB lineage: Bacteria > Elusimicrobiota > Elusimicrobia > Elusimicrobiales > Elusimicrobiaceae > Avelusimicrobium > Avelusimicrobium faecicola. The sequence continues at coordinate 28,454 of UQFW01000008.1, forward strand.
AATTTTATGTTCAACCGCCAAAAACAGATTGAATATTTAAGCACGCTGATTGACCGCAAGCCGCTGGTCGTTTCCATGTATGACGCGGAACTCTACGGCCACTGGTGGTACGAAGGGATAGAATTTTTGGAATTTTTATTCAAAAAACTCTATTACGACCAGACGGATATTAAGCTCGTCACCCCCAGCGAATATTTGGCCATGTACCCGGTCAACCAAACGGTGCGTCCGTCTATGTCCTCTTGGGGCGATAAAGGCTACCACGACGTTTGGCTCAACAGCGGCAACGATTGGATTTACCGCCACTTGATTAAAGCGGCCGAACGCATGATGGAAATGGCAAACCGTTTCCCGAATGCGGACGGACTTTTGCGCCGCGCGCTGAACCAAATGGCGCGGGAATTAATGCTGATGCAGTCTTCCGACTGGGCATTTTTAATGACCACCGGCACCGCAAAAGAATATTCCACCAAACGTACCAAGGACCACATCAACCGTTTTAATGAGTTGTACGAACAAATTAGCGGCAACCGCATTAACGAAGCGTATGTGTATGACTTGGAACAGAAAGACTCTATCTTCCAACACATGGATTATAACGTCTATGCCAGCGCGGCGAAAGACGCCGTACTGAAAAAATACTAATCAGCCGTTTGCTTTTCATCCGCGGTCCGTCGGGCCGCGGATTTTTTTGTCTGTCCGGGCCATTTGGGCCCAGCCCCAATTTAGGTCTAAAGACTCTGTTTTATCCGCTACCGTTTTTACTATACTAATAATAATGAAAACATTAATTATTACCCTACTATTGTTAGCCACTCCGTGCGCGAGTGTCTCTTCCCAGGGGCTTGTAAGAACCCTGCCCAAAGCGGCCAAACAAGCCGTTAAACGCTCCTATAAAAAGCAATCCCCCACCTTAAAAGCGCGCTTCAAGGCCGAGCAAGTCCGCCCCGTGTATAATCTCGCCACGGCACGCCGCATTGATTTAGTCATGAAAAAAACCGCCGCTAAAGATTTGTTAGCCCGCCGCCACCTTTATAATATGGAAATGCAAAAAGTTATCCAAGCGTTGCCCAAAATACAAGCGCTGGAAAAGGCCCCCAACGCCGCCGCATTGGCCGAAGTAAAAACATGGGTGGAAAACCAGATTATCAACAAAACGCTCAAAAAGACGTTGCTAACCTTACTGGAACAAAAAAAATACGCGCAAATGGCGCAGGAATTGTCCGATTATTACGCCATTCCGTTAGACAGAGATTTACTGACATTATCCCAAAAAAATATGCGTGAAACAGTGGTAGAAAGTGCGTTGGCCTATACCAAACGCCACCCGCACAAACCCAATTTGCCGTTGCGGGAGTTGTTAAAGTCGGAAAAAGTAAACGCCCGCACCAAAGAAAACATCCAACGCTACTTGCAGAACCCGGTAATGGTCAATGTAGTGCCTATGGGTTTCAAAACCATGGTCCGCACCGCCTACAAACAGCACTATAAAGGCGTGCGCCAGGCAGTCAATGCGCCGGAAGTGCAAGCCACGGTAATGTCTTACAATAAAACGGTAGCGGAGTTGCGCAAATTTGTAGCCAAACACCACCGCCAGCCCCGCTGGAATGCCCCGCTGGCCGAACGCCGCCTGTACAACAAATTGCAGTTAATTATAGTGCATAACGTGACCAACTGCTTTTGTGAAGCGGAAACCGTCAAGCAGGAAATACGCGCCATTTTGGCTAAATATCCGAACCGCTCTTACGAAGAATTTCACAAAGATTATACCAACTTTGTAAAAACGTTTAAGCGCCAACCGGAACCGCTGACTCAGCGCCCGGGTGCCTCCCCGCGCGAACAACGGCTGTATGATGAAATGGCCCGCTTTATGATAGACGGACAATTAAAATAACCGTTTTACATACAACCCAAGGCCCGAATCGGCAACCGCCGCTCCGGGCCTTTTTTATACATACGGCGCCCAACAAAACGCCCCGCCTGTTTACGGCAACTGATAGGTACTCCCGCGGAGTAAGGTGCCGCCCATAGATTTACAAACTTTGGCATTCCCTATACAATGGCGCTCGGACGGATAGGAAGAATTTTGCAAATACTGGCGGTAAACAATATAAGCATCCCCATCCGGCAACTGAGCCTGCACATACGCCCCTGTATCTCCCGCTATCCCTAATAAATCAAGAACCACTCCGTTGGAAGTCCGCACAAATCCATTGTCCCCGGCGCCGCCTTCAAGCTCGCACCCGGTGGGCATATCCACATCCAACTGGGTCACCAAACCTGTATACGCCCCATTGGCCATATAATACGCTTCTTCCGCGTCCGCCAACGTCCGCACGATAGAAATATTGGCCGACAGGCGGCTCTTTTTGACGGCCACCTCGTATTGCGGAATTGCCACCCCGGCTAAAATGCCGATAATCAGCACCACCACCAATAATTCAATAAGCGTAAAGCCGCCTAAACGGCT
>UQFW01000009.1 GCA_900540405.1 Candidatus Avelusimicrobium faecicola
CCGCGGCGGTAAAGGGATTATCGGCGGTAAAACGAAAGAAGAAGACTTTATGGAACACCTGTTCGTCACGTCTTCCCACGCCACTATTTTAATGTTCACCAACCGCGGCCGCGTGTTTGCGTTGCGCGCGTTTGAAATCCCCGAAGGCAACCGTATGTCCAAGGGTAAAGCCATTGTGAACCTCTTGCAATTAGTGGGCGAGGAAAAAGTGACCTCTGCCGTGTCCATTGATAATTTTGACCCGAAACATTGTGAAAATACCTTCCTGACGATGTGTACGCGCTATGGCTCCATTAAGCGTGTAGCGTTGGAAGAATTTGCCAACATCCGCAAAACGGGTATTATTGCCATGGGCCTGGAAGAAGGCGACGTGCTGACCAGTGTGCAAACCACGCACGGTACGTCGGACATTATCGTAGCCACCAAGAACGGCAAATCCATCCGCTTTGACGAAAACCAAGTGCGCGCCATGGGCCGCCCGGCCAAGGGTGTACGCGCTATCAGCCTGATGGAAGGCGACGTGGTGGTTGGTATGGAACAAGCCCCCAACGATGCCCCGCAGCCGGATGTGTTATCCGTATGCGAAAACGGCTTCGGCAAACGCACGGAATTTAGCGAATACAAACGCCAAAACCGCGGCGGTATGGGTGTAATTACCATTAAAACCAGCGAACGCAACGGCAAAGTAGTAGGCATTAAGTTGGTGGACGAATCCAAAGACTTAATGATTGTGACCGAAAAAGGCATGACCATCCGCGTACGGTGCGAAGACATCCGCTCCGTAGGCCGCAACGCCCAAGGGGTCACGCTGGCTAAGCTGGAACCGGGTGACAAAATTGCCCGTATCGCCCCGGTGGTAAAGGCGGAAGAAGAACAGACGGATTCCAAAGCCGAATAACCACCTGTAAGTGTTTTATAACTCCCCGCCGGTGTAGTTTAAGCCGGCGGGGTTTTTTATGGTATTTATAGGGGGGAATAAAAAGGGTTAGTAAAAAGGTTTATACCTGGTAGATAAAATGTTGTATTGTAAAAATATTTACTGGGCGGTAAAAAAATGTTTACAAACTTGCGGAAAAAGTGCTATAAAAATAACAGGGAGTCTATAAATATGCGAACAAATCCTCATATCTTGGAAATTAACACACGCGCGTGGATGAAGCGTTTGGAACGCCGCCACGGACAAAAATTCACCCTGGACCAAATCCCGGACAATTACTGGACGGAAATAAAGGCCCTGGGGTTTGATGCTGTATGGTTAATGGGCGTATGGAAACATAGCCCCAAAGCAACGGAAATTGCCCGCACGCACCCGGACGTTGTGGAAGCGGTACGGAAGATAGAACCCAACTTTGACCCCCAAGATATTGTCGCCTCCCCGTACGCTATTATGGAATATGTGGTGGATGATCCCCTGGGCGGCCCGGAAAGCCTTAAAAAATTGCGGGCCAAATTAAACGGTATAGGGATTGCGGTATTTTTGGATTTTGTAGGCAACCACACCGCCATAGATGCGCCCACGGTGGAAACAGACCCGGATTTGTACATCAACACCGGCACCGCCCAACCGCACGTTCACGCGGATTGGTTTTTTACCAATAAAGCCGGGGTGCATATTGCCCACGGGCGTGACCCGTATTTTGCCCCGTGGACGGATACCGCCCAACTGAACTATTTTAACCCTAAAACGCGGCGCTTTATGTTGGATAACCTGTTGCGCGTGGCCGAACAGTGCGACGGCGTGCGGTGCGATATGGCTATGCTCAGCCTTAATAAAGTCCACCGGGATACCTGGCGTGACTTTTTAGGGAACGATTTGCCCAAAGAAGAATTTTGGACCCAAGCCTTAAAAGAAGTGCGCGATATTCACCCGGAATTTACTTTTATTGCGGAAGTATACTGGGGTTTGGAATGGGAAATTCAGGAAATGGGGTTTGATTATACTTACGATAAAGTATTGTATGACCGGCTCCGCTTTTCCAATTCCGAAAACATCAAAGCCCATTTGGGGGCGGAACACTTGTTCCAAATGCGCTCTATCCGCTTTACTTCCAACCATGACGAAGAAGAAAGCCTAAAAGCCTTTGGAAAGGAAAAATCCCTCGCGGCCAGCACCATTATTGCCACGTTGCCCGGCGCGCGGATGTTCTATTTATTCCAACTGTTAGGCCGCCCCGCCCGCCTGCCTATCCAATATGTAAAGGATTGGTTCACGGTGGATAAAGAGGTAGCCACTTATTACGCCCGGTTGCTGACGATTGCTTCCGCGCCGGAATTTCACGGCGGCCAATGGTCCTTAAAAGAGGTCCGCGCGCTGAATGATGATTCCTACCGCAACGTGTTGGCCTGGCAGTGGAAACAGCGCAATACCGGCAAAATGGTGGTGATTAATTACAGCGGCCAACCCAGCCGGTGCTGTCTGCCTATGAAAGGCTCCGAGGCGCTGAACGGCTCCGTGCGGGAGGAATTTTCCAAACAGCAAATAGAAGTGACCCCGCAAATGCGTGCGGAAGGTTTTACATTGGAATTAAAACCGTACGAAAGCAAAATCTTCACGTTTTCTTTATAAAATAAGAAAATGCTTTTGGAAAACCCGCCCTGTTGTGCAGAGCGGGTTTTCATTTATTTATGGGTGCCGGGGCACTGGTAGCGGGCGCGTGCCGATACCGGGTTATTTTTATTATTATGGCGGCGGGGGCTTTCTAACGCAAAAAGCCGTTCCCCTTTTGCCCCATTATTTAATACAATAAAATAGAGCGGTTTGAACAGGCAGAAAGTTTGGCTTTTTGCCTCAAATTGTTTTATAATATATATATAAACTTACCGCTCGGTAAATTAAAAACGGAGGGCCCTTACCGTGGGACCGTTTACCAAGCAAGACCATTTGGAAATCGCCACCCTGGGGCTGGAGTTTGCCACCGTGGAAGTTTTATGTACGTTAGGCGGTTGGTGGTTGGATAAACGCTGGGGCAGTTTGCCGTGGCTTACGTTAGCCGGGGCGGCCTTAGGGTTTGCTTGGGGGATGTACCTGGTTGTTAAAGGGGCCCAAACCGGGCAGGAACAAACAAATTTAACTGCGCATAAGGCGGATAAAAAAGATGGACGTAGCTGAAATATTATCTCATCACATTTTGGATTCTCACTGGGGGTGGACACTAAACGGTGTTAGCTTGCCTATTACCACGCATACCGTCACCCTGTTAAGCGTAAGCGTTATTTTGCTGGTGCTTTTGCATTGGATTTCCCGCGGAGGGACTTCCACCCTTAAACGGCTTTTAACGGCCGGGGCGGAGGAATATGTTTCCTTTATCCGGGACGGCATGGTACTGCCCAATATGGGGGAAGAAGGCAAAGGCTTTTTGCCGTACTTCTGCACTTTATTTTTATTTATTTTGTTTACCAACCTGGCGGGGCTGATTCCTAATATGAAAACCGCCACGTCCAACATTTCCGTCAATGCGGCCCTGGCGCTGTGCAGCGGCGGGCTGATTGTGTATTGCGGGCTTAAATTCCACGGGCTAGTTGGCTTTTTGAAAGGCTTTATCCCTTCCGGCACGCCCGGTTGGTTGGTGCCGCTTATTTTCCCGTTGGAAATTATCAGCACGGTAATTAAAGTGGGCGTACTGGCCTTGCGTCTTTTTGCCAATATGTTGGCCGGGCACATGGTGCTGATTAGCCTTTTATTAATGATTTTTATTATTGGTAAATTAAATGTGGCGGCCGGCGTAGGGGCTGCCGTTCCGGCTATGGGCCTGGAAATTTTTATGACGCTGTTGGAACTGCTGGTGGCTTTTTTGCAGGCTTATGTATTTACCCTGCTTACCAGTATTTTTGCCGGCTCCGTCATACATACGCATTAATCTAAAAAAATCTATCAACAAGGGCTTCGGCCCAAAAAGGAGAAAAAATTATGGAACTCGCAGCACTTAAATTCATCGCCGCCGGTATTGGTGCCGGTTTAGCCGTTATCGGGGCCGGTTTGGGTTTGGGTAAAATCGGTACCGCCGCTTTGGAAGGCACCGCCCGCCAACCGGAAGCCGGCAGCGCTATCCGCACGACCATGATTATCATTGCCGCTTTGTTAGAAGGTGCCGCAATGTTTGGCTTGGTCATCTGCTTGTTGACGATGATTATGTAGTTTGATTTTTCCTAATATAGGTAAAATATGCAAGATTTACTAAAACCTGATTACGGGGTGCTGATTTTAACTATCTGCAACTTCCTGCTTTTGGTGTTTTTATTAAAAAAATTCGCGTGGAAGGCCATTATCGGCGCGTTAGAAGCCCGCGAAGCCCAAATAAAAACCGATAAAGAGCAGGCCGCTGCAGCCCGTGCGCAGGCGGAAGACATTAAAAAAGAATTGGATGCTAAATTAGCGCAAATTTCTTCCGAGGCCGCCCAAAAGATGCAACAGGCGGTAGCTATGGGTGAAACGCAAAAAAACCAGCTTTTGGCGCAAGCTAAAGAGCAGGCGGAAAACTTAATTGCCCAGGCCAAAGCGCAAATTCAAGCCGAAAAGGACAAAGCCCTTTCGGACGTGAAAAACCAAATTGTCAGTACCGCCATGCTGGCCGCCGCCAAAGTGGCGCAGCAACAAATTAACCAAGAATCGGCCCAGCAGATAGTAGAGCAAGTATTGGCCGAGGTGCAGGGCAAGTAATTTATGAACAGTTCAGACAGAATCTTAGCCCAACGCTACGCCAAGGCTTACGACGCTTTAGCCACTTCCAACCTGCAGGCCCAGGCCCGCGCCGAGGAATTGGCCGCCGCAAGCCAAGCGTTAGCCGGTGCCCAAGCGTTTATGACGGACCCGAACGTATCCGTTCCGGCTAAAACCGGGTTTTTGCGGGAAGCGTTAGTGTCCGCCCCGGCGGCGCAGGCGTTCTTAAATACGCTGGTGCAAGCCAAACGCTATAACTTGCTCGGGCAAATCGTCCGCGAGGTCAACGCCCTGCTGGACGCCCGGTTGGGCATTATCCGTGCGGAAATTTCTTCCGCAGTGCCGCTTACGGATGCCTTAAAAGCTCACGCCGAAAGTGTCCTTTCCGCCCGTTATGGCGGCAAGGTGGCCGCCGTATATCATACGGACCCGGCCCTCATCGGCGGCGTAAAGATTTTGTGCCGGGGGGAACTGATAGACGCAAGCCTCAAGCGGCAGTTTGAAAAAATGCAGGAAGAATTAACCAAATAAACGGTGTATTTTATGGCAATCAGACCAGAAGAAATAACCAACATTATTAAAGAAAAAATAAGCAAATTTGAAGCGACTGCGGATTTAAGCGAGGTCGGCACCGTTATCCAAGTGGGTGACGGCATTGCCCGCGTTCACGGCTTAAACAACGTGAAAGCCTCGGAGCTGGTGGACTTTGGCCACGGCGTAAAAGGCATGGCGCTTAACTTGGAATACGACAACGTCGGCTGTGTGCTGATGGGGCCGGACCACCTGGTGCAGGAAGGCGACAGCGTCAAACGCACCGGGGAAGTCATCAGCGTACCCGTGAGCGAAGAAATGATTGGCCGCGTGGTAGACCCGTTGGGTAATGCGCTAGACGGCAAAGGCGCCATTAAAGGCGTTAAAAATATGCCGTTGGACATTGTAGCCCCCGGCATTATTGACCGCCAGCCGGTCAAACAGCCGTTGCAAACGGGCTTGAAAGCCATTGACGCGCTCGTGCCGATAGGTAAAGGCCAGCGCGAACTGATTATCGGCGACCGCCAAACCGGTAAAACGGCTATTGCGGTAGATGCTATCATCAACCAAAAGAACATTCCGGAAGCGGAACGCTGCATTTGTATTTATGTAGCCGTGGGCCAAAAACAGAGTACGGTAGCCCAAGTAGTCAAAACGCTGACCGATTACGGCGCTATGGATTATACCATTGTGGTATCGGCCACCGCGTCCGACCCGGCTTCCTTGCTGTATATCGCGCCGTACGCCGGCTGCGCTATCGGTGAATATTTTATGTGGCAAGGCAAAGACGTGCTGATTGTGTATGACGATTTGTCCAAGCACGCGCAGGCTTACCGCCAGATGTCCTTGCTGTTGCGCCGTCCGCCAGGCCGCGAAGCCTACCCCGGTGACGTGTTTTACTTGCACTCCAGATTGTTGGAACGCGCCTGCAAACTTTCTAAAGAAAACGGCGGCGGCTCCATTACCGCGTTGCCGATTATTGAAACCCAGGCGAACGACGTTTCCGCCTATATTCCCACGAACGTAATTTCTATTACGGACGGACAGATTTATTTGGAAAGCAGTTTGTTTTTAAGCGGTGTAAAACCGGCTATTAACGTGGGGCTTTCCGTTTCCCGCGTGGGGGGCTCGGCCCAGCGCAAGAGTATGCGCAAAGTGGCAGGTACCTTGCGTATTGATATGTCCCAGTATCAGGAATTGGCCGGGTTTGCCCAGTTCGGCTCTGAGTTGGATAAAGAATCCCAACGGCAAATTGCCCGCGGTAAACGCATGAGCGAACTGCTCAAACAGAACCAGTATTCTCCGTTGCATGTAGGGGAAGAAGTGCTGGTGCTGTTTGCGGGCGTAAACGGCTATTTGGACAGCGTGGAAGTAGAAGACGTGCGCGAATATGAAAAACAATTACTCGCCTTTGTCCGCGCGGAACAAAAAAACTTGCTGGATGAATTAAATGCCGCTAACGAGCTGACTAAAGAATTGGAAGAAAAAGTCCGCGCCGCGTTAGATGCGTTTAAGAACATTTTTAAGGGGAGCAAATAATTCCATGGAAACGAAGAAAAAATATTTGGTGACCGGCGGTGCCGGCTTTATCGGCAGTAATATTGCCAAAACCTTGGAAGCCCAAGGCCATGAAGTGACGGTAATGGACGATTTTTCCAAAAACGGGCACTTCAAAAACCTGATTGGCTTTAAGGGGGATGTAATTGCCGCCGATTGCTTTACGTTTATGCCGCGGGATATGTATTTTGATGCCATCTTCCATGAAGCGGCCATCACGGATACTACCGTTATGGACCAAAAAGCCATGATGGAACAAAACGTGGAAGCGTTCAAAAACGTGCTTACGTTTGCGGCCGAAAACGAAATTAAAAAAGTCATTTACGCTTCTTCCGCCGCCACCTACGGCAACGGCCCGGTGCCCAATGTGGAAACGCAACCCACCCACCCGGAAAACGTGTACGGTTTTTCCAAAGTAATTATGGATAACGTAGCCCGCCAGTTTGCGGCCGATAACCGCGATATGACCATTATTGGATTACGTTATTTTAACGTATACGGCCCCGGCGAATATTTTAAGGGCAAAATGGCCAGTATGGTTTTCCAACTGTACAACCAAATGCGTGAAGGCAAACGCCCCCGCGTGTTCAAAAACGGGGAACAACAGCGCGATTTTGTGTATGTAAAAGATATTGTCAAAATCAATATGTGCGCATTACGCAACGGTAAAGAAACGGGCGTTTATAACGCCGCTACCGGCATCCCGCGCGATTATAACGCCATTATTGCCTGCCTGAATAAAGAAATGGGCCTTAATTTGGAACCCGAATACATTGATAACCCGTATCCGTTCTTCCAACTTAAAACCCAGGCAGATATGACGAAGTCCGAAAGTAAATTGGGGTATACGCCCGATTATACATTGGAAGCCGGTATTGCCGACTATGTAAAAATTTTGAACGAACATTACAACCGGAAATAGGAAAAAAGCATGGAATCGCTTAGAGACATACGGCAAAACATTAAGGCCATTAAATCCACGCAGCAAATCATGCAGACGATGAAGATGATTTCCAGCGCGCGTATCCGCAAAGCGCAGGATGCCATGACGGCTGCGCGGCCTTTTGCCCAAAAAATGCTTCAAATGGTGGACGACCTGAAAACGGATATTTTAACCATGTCCGACGACGGCGACACCGCCGAGAGCTGGTCTTCGCGGTTTTTTGTCAACAAAACGGGCAACCCGCAAAAAATCGGCCTTATCTGCATTACCGGGGATAAGGGCCTGGCGGGTTCTTTTAATGCCGTGGTACTGCGCCGCGTGTTGCAGTTTTTGAAGGAAAACCAAGGCAAAGAAATTTCCGTATTCGTCATAGGCAAAAAAGGGCGGGACTTTTTGGCCCGCCTCAAAATGCCGGGCTTAAAAATTGCGTACGAAAGCGTGGGGATTTTCCCCAAAGTGACGTACGCCCACGCCGAGCTGTTGGGCGAAGCCGTAATGAAAGCGTTTTTTACGGAGCAGTTGGGCTCCGTCACGCTGATTTATAACGACTTTAAGTCCATGGCCAGCCAAAACTTGGTGGAAGAAAAGGTGCTTCCGTTTGCTTTTGAAGCCCCTGTAAACCGGCGTGAAGAAAGTGACTTTGCGTTTGAACCGGGCCTAAAAGAGATTTTCCGTATTTTAGTGCCGCGCCTGTTCAAAGCCAATATGTACCGCATTTTGCTGGAATCGCAAGCGGCTAACTTAGCCGCCACCATGAACGCCATGGATGCCGCCAGCAAAAACGCGGGGGAATTGGTGACGGCGCTGGGGCTCAAATTAAACAAAGTACGCCAAGCCGGCATTACCAACGAAATTTTGGACATTGTAAACGGGGCGGAGGCCCTAAACAGCTAGTTTTATAAAACCACTTGATATAGGAACAAATATGAAAAGCGGAAAAGTAATTCAAATCATTGGCGCGGCCGTGGATATTCAGTTTGAGCAAGGCCACTTGCCCGCCATTGAAAACGCCATAGAAATTGAACTGACGCCGGAAAAGAAAATCGTGGCCGAAGTTGCCCAGCAAATGGGTGACGGTATTGTACGCTGCGTATCTTTGGAAAGTACGGACGGTTTACAGCGCGGTGCCAACGCCGTGGATACGGGAGCCCCGCTCAACGTGCCGGTGGGCGAAGCCTGCCTGGGCCGCCTGATGAACGTATTGGGCAAACCGCAAGACCACAAAGGCGATATTGCGGCCCCGATGAATATGCCCATTCACCGGGACCCGCCGTCTTTGGAAGACCAAAACCCCACCCCGGAAATTTTTGAAACCGGTATTAAAGTAATTGACTTAATTGCCCCGTATATGAAAGGGGGCAAAGTGGGTCTGTTCGGCGGTGCTGGCGTAGGCAAAACCGTACTGATTATGGAACTGATTAACAACGTGGCGCGCGAACACCACGGCAGCTCCGTCTTCGGCGGCGTAGGGGAAAGAAGCCGCGAAGGCAACGATTTAATGTTGGAAATGAGCGAATCTAAACTTTCCGACGGAAGCACCGTACTGGATAAAACCGTACTGGTTTACGGGCAGATGAACGAGCCGCCGGGTGCCCGCGCCAAAGTGGCCTTAACGGCGCTTACGCAGGCGGAGTATTTCCGCGACGTAAAAGGGCAGGACGTATTGCTGTTCTTGGATAACATCTTCCGCTTTGTGTTGGCCAACTCCGAAGTATCCGCCCTGCTCGGGCGTATGCCTTCCGCTGTGGGTTATCAGCCTACGCTGAATACGGAAATCGGCAACTTGCAGGAACGTATTACCTCCACCAAAAAAGGCGCTATTACGTCCATTCAGGCCGTATATGTGCCCGCGGACGACTTAACCGACCCCGGTGTGGCCGCTACGTTTACGCACTTGGATTCTACCTCCGTGCTTTCCCGCCAAATTGCCAGCTTGGGTATTTACCCGGCCGTGGACCCGTTGGATTCCACGTCCCGCATTTTGGACCCGCGCATCATTGGCGAAGAACATTACAGCGTTTCCCAGCGTGTGCGCCAAGTATTGCAGAAATACAAAGATTTGCAAGATATTATTGCTATCTTGGGTATGGACGAATTGGCCGACGAAGACAAAAAAACCGTGGCCCGTGCCCGCAGAATCCAAAAGTTCCTCTCGCAGCCGTTTTCCGTGGCGGAACAATTTACGGGGCACCCCGGCAAATACGTCAAACTGGCCGACACCATCAAAGCCTTTAAGGGCATTGTGGACGGCGAGTATGACCATATTCCCGAATCCTGCTTCTATATGTGCGGCGGGATAGAGGACGTATTGGCCAATTACGAAAAAATTAAAGATAAAGAGTAATTAACTCTATGGCTAAAAAGCTGATTCTAAACTTGATTACGCCGGAAAAACAGCTCATTTCCAACCTGGAGGTAGATATGGTTATTTTACCTGCCTTGCTGGGGGAAATGGGCGTGTTGCCCGGACACGCCAAAATGATAGTGCAGTTGGGCATGGGCTCACTGCGCTATAAACAGGGCGAAAAAGAGCAAGAATTTGCCGCGTTGGGCGGGTTTGTGGAAATCCTGAACGATACGGTAAATGTATTTGCCGAAAGTGCCGGCCTGGCGGATGAAATTGACGAAGAGGCCGAAGCACAAAAAATCAAGCGCGCCAAAGAAAGTTTAACCAACAAAGACGCGGATATTGATTTTGAATTGGCAGAAATAGAGCTTAAACAAGCCATTGCCCGCATGAAAGTTAAAAAGCGGCATATTTAATCAAATAACAACCCCTGCGTGCTTAAAGTGCGCAGGGGCATTTTAATAACAAGGATAACCAAATGAAAAAATTTAATGTAATGCCCGGCGGGGAAATACACTTTCCGTCTTTTTCTTGGAAAGTGGTAATCATCCCGGCGGTATTGTTGCTGTTGGCGGTGCTTGCCTGCGGCTCTTATTTTACGGTTTCCGCCGGGAGTGTGGCGGTTAAATTGCGCTTTGGGCAAATTGTGGGCGCGTATGGGGAAGGGCTCCATGTAAAATTGCCGTTAGTGGACCGTATTGAAAAATTCTCCGTGCGCATTAAAAAAGATGCTTTTACCACGGAGGCTTTTTCTAAAGACTTGCAGACGGTAGGCTTAACGCTGGCTATCAACCACCGCATTATGCCGCAAACCATAGAATCTATTTACCGCAATTTGGGGCCGGAATATACGTCTACCATTTTGAAACCCATGGTGGAAGAATGGACGAAAGCCGTTATTGCCAAATACTCGGCAGACAGCCTGATTGCCAACCGGGTGGAAGTAGCGCAGGAATTGGATAAAATCTTAAAATCCAAAATGGCGGAAAAAGAAGTCATCGTTTCCGATATTGCCATTACCAATTTTGAGTTTTCGCCCCAATTTTTAAGAGCGGTGGAAGAAAAACAAATCGCCGAGCAGGAAGCCAAACGCGCTACCAACTTGGTGGAAAAAGTTAAAAAAGAAGCCGAGCAGAAAATTTTACAGGCGGAAGCGGAAGCCAAATCCTTGCGGTTGCAACGGGAAGTGGTTTCGGATAATTTAATTAAATTGCGCCAAGTGGAAGCGCAAATTAAAGCCATTGAAAAATGGGACGGCCGTATGCCTAACTACATGGCGGGCGGCCAAATGCCGTTTGTTATGGTAAAATAGGTTTTTGAAACCGGTTAAGGGGATACCTTTTACCGGGTATCCCCTTTTTTATAGGTACATGAAATGAAAGAAATAAACAGCCGCCCACGCGCCTTGTTCCCGCTGATGTTGTGCTTTTTTGCCATGGGGTTTGTGGACTCCGTGGGCGTGGCTACCCATTATATCCGGGCGGATTTTCAGTTATCGGGTACGCTGTCGGGCTTGTTTGCCACCATGGTTTTTTTGTGGTTTTTGGCGGGCGCGGTTCCGGCCGGCTTACTGATGAACAAAATAGGCCGCCGCAAAACGGTATTATGGAGTTTACTGCTTACGGCGGCGGCATTTGTGGTGCCGTTTGCGCATTACAGCTTTTGGGGAATGTTTCTTTCCTTTGCGTTTTTGGGGCTCGGAAATACCTTGATGCAGGTTTCCTTAAACCCGCTCGTTGGCAATTTGGTATCGCCCGAAAAACTGCCCGGTATGCTTACTTTGGGCCAGTTTGTAAAAGCGGTTTGCTCTTTGCTGGCCCCGGTGGCCGCCGGGTGGTGTGCGCTGTATTGGCAGGATTGGAAAATTTTATATTGGTTTTTTCTGGCGGAGGCGCTGTTAGCCTTTGGGGCGTTGGCGCGTACGCCCATCCGGGAGACCCCGCCGAACGCCGCCCAAACCGGGTTCAAACAAGCGTTTGGTTTACTGGCGGACAGTGTGATTTTGAGTTGTTTTATCGGGATTATTTGCCATGTGGGGTTAGACGTGGGAATGAATATGGCGGCCCCCAAACTGCTTATGGAGCGGGCCGGGCTGGGGGTGGCCGCGGCCGGGTACGGCTCCGGGGTTTATTTTTTATGGCGCACCGCCGGGTGTTTGGCGGGGGTGTTTTTGCTGGGGCGCTATGGCGGGCAGAAAATTTTTCGGTGGAGTATGGGGCTGATTGTGGCGGGGTGGCTGTTGTTGTGGTTCGGCCAAACGCAGGCCGTTTTGTATGCGGGCATTAGTTGCGTAGGGCTCGGAAATGCCAACGTGTTCCCGGTGATTTTTTCCCAAGCCTTGTGGCGCAGTCCCACACGCCAAAATGAAGTATCCGGCCTGATGATTATGGGGCTCGTGGGAGGAGCTGTTTTCCCGCTACTCATGGGCGCGGCGGCGGATTTTGCTTCCTCCCAGGCGGGCGCCATGGGCGTATTGGCCCCGGCCATCGGGTTTTTGTGCGTTTTTTCGCGCCGGAGCCCAGCGGGCCGTTAAGCCGGGTTCCGGCGGGGATTTTGTATAATAAAACCGGGGAAGCCTAAAACTTGCCCGGTTTTTATGTGAGGAAAAAGATGAAATTTTTGGGGTATTTTTTGATTTTGATTTTCGGCGCGGCGGGCGGGTGGTATGCCCGGCAGGCGTATGTGGCGCACCCGGCGCCCGCGCAGGCCCCCACGCGCGCCGCATTGGCCCGGCAAGCGGCGGCGGGAAACGCCGAGGCCGCGTATCAACTGGGGGAAATGTATTTAACCACCCAAGGGGGCGCGGCGGAGCCGTCCGCGGCGGTGGAATACTTGCGGTTGGCCGCGTGGAAGAATTTTGCTCCCGCCCAAAACGAATTGGCCCGCTTTTATGAAGAAGGACTTGCCGGCGTGACAAAAAACGCCACAGAGGGCCTTTTTTGGCGCATGGCGGCCGCATGTGCGGGCAGTGCCGAGGCCCAACAAACGGTAAAAGAAGCGTTTATACAAAACCCGGAGGTCTATGCGCAGGCGCTAGTTGTTTTTACGGCCTACCAACAGGCCCGCGTGGGCAGTGGGGAGAGCGCCCTGGCGTTTGCCAACCAGTTGGCAAAGGGGGGCGCGCTGAACGAAGACGCCGAAGAAAGCCTGAAATGGCTGACGGAGGCGGCCGCGCAGAAAATCCCGTCCGCCCAGGCGCAGTTGGGGCTCAAATATGCGCAAGGGTTGGGCGTTGCCAAGGACGAAACCAAAGCCTTTAGTTTACTGGCTCCGGCGGCGGAAGCGGGGGACCCGCTGGCCCAGTTATATTGGGGCCGCCGGGCGTATACGCAAAGCGCGGCCGAGGGCGGCCCGGACTATGCGGAGGCGTTCAAATGGTTTATGAGTGCCGCCGATAAAGGCAATACGGAAGCGCAGTATTTAACCGGGGTGATGTATATGCAGGGGCAGGGTACGGAAAAATCGGTTTCCAAAGCGTTGCAGGCTTTTAGCCGCGCGGCCGAGGGCGGGCACGCCAGCGCGCAGTATGTGGTGGGGCAAAGTTATTACAAGGGGTTAGGTATCCGCCGCAATATGCGCGAGGCCCGCAAGTGGCTATCCAAGGCCGCCGCCAACGGCAACCAAGCCGCCAAAAATTTGTTGGAAGAAATCAAATAAATCTCCGCCGGAATATCAAAACCCCGCTTGTTTTTAGCAAGCGGGGTTTTTTACAGATGGGTGATAACAGTTCCGGTTAAAAATACGGTTTGCCCGGTTTGCGTAAACGCACCCGTTTGGTTTTTAAGTTCAAAATAAACTGCTGTACTTCTTCTTGCCCGGCAACGGGAATTTCGTTATAAATGGAAACAACCACGCCGTCGGCATCCGGGGCTAGTCCGTTTTCCAGGTGGGCGGCATCCGTATACGGCCCGGCGGAAATGCCCAAGCGAAATTTTTTATTGGCAAAAGGGATGATGTCCAACAAATGCTGACCGGGCAATAAGGTAGTCACTTTTACCCCGTTAAACAAAAGCGGCGTGCCGGCCTTTATGCCACTGCGGTATTCGTTAATCAACATTTGCGCCCAGGCAATCGGGGTGGCGATGCTGATGTTTTGTTTTTCATAACCCAGGCGCGGCAAATCCTTTTGCCAGCGCGATAAAAAGCCTTCTCCGTTTAAGATACTGCCGCAATGTACGCCTACCACTTCGTTATGGTCGTTGAAAAGGGGGCTGCCGCAGTAGCCGGCGCGGGGTTTGTGGGCCAATTCGTACGAAGTGACAATCCTGCCCGGGTTGGAAGCCAAAATGGTGCGGTGGTCGGCCCGGTTATAAATAGAATGCCCATAGCCGACGGAAAATGTTTCTTTCCCGGCTTTTATGCTCCGCGGGGAAACCGATAACGGTTTTAATACCCGGGCGGCGTTCGGCGGTAAAAGAAATACGGCTACATCCGCGCCGTCGCGCGTGCCGCGGAACATTTTTAACGGCTTAAATTCATGCTTTTTCCCATTGATAGTAAATTGCAGGGTGACGTCGTCATACATCATGGAGGCGATATGGGCGGCGGAAACCCCCCATAAGTATTTTTGTCCGTTGAAATTTTCCTGGATGACAAAGACCGTGCCTTTCCAATCGGCCGCCGGGTGGCTCACTAACCCAACGGAGCGTTGGGCGTTGTTTTTTAAGGCATTTACGCGCGCTTGCGCGGTGCGGCGGGCCAATACGGAGCCGACCTCCGGCTTTTTAACGGCGCGTGCGGTCTTTTTGAGCGCCTTTTTAGCCGCCGCGGACACTGCTTGGCTTTTAACGGCCCGGGCGACGGCTTTGGCGGCGTTTTGTTGCGCGCATACCGGCAGGGCGGGGGCGGCTATAAGGCTCCCCCATACGGTTAATACGGTCAGCGTTTTTATCCATTTCATTGGAGTATTTCCCTTACTTCGTGCGTGCGCATTTCCAAAAAGTATTGGCGCTGTTGGGTGCGGTGTTTGTTGATGTTTACCACAATGCCGCTTGCGTTATGAGTGTCAATGACGGATTCCAACGCCGCCGGATTCATAAACGGATTGCGTACCACGGTGCGATGGTTTCCGTTGGTATAAAACACCGTCACGGATTCTATAAATTCGTCTACATTCAGTTTGCCAATCAAAATACCGTTGGCGGCAATGTTGCGCGCGCCGGCCCCGGCCCGGTGGTATTCCTGGAGCAACAGGTATATTTTACTGGTGGGTACAATTTCGCTCACGCGGCGGATGTTTTGGCGTTTATATTGGGGTAATTGTTTCAGCATGGGGTACCATTGGGTTTGTACGGCGCAATAGCCCCCGGCTTCCACCCCGACTAACTGTCCTTTGGCGTTGACTACCGGGCTACCGCAAAAACCCGGTTTGGGTTTACGGATGAGCGGGTATTTGGCCACCAGGCGTTCGTCGCCGGAAAATAAAAATTTGCGGACAATTTTTTGGTATTTGCCTGCTCCGTATCCGTAGGCAAACACGGTTTCCCCTTGCGCCGGTAAGGCATAAGTCAGCGGGAACGGCAACGCCACTTGGGCGGCTTGGGGCGGCAGTTCCAATAAGGCGGCATCTAAACCGAACTTGCGCCCTTCAATCATCCGTTTCACGCGGAATTTGACCGGTTTGTGCGGGGTGTGGAACGTAATTTCCAGCGGCCCGTGAAAAGGCGTAATGGTATGTTTGGCAGTCACGCCCCACAGGACGGTTTTGCCTTGGTATTCTTCCGCCACTACAAAGCCTGTTCCCGTAAAAGGATGGGTGCCGTCCGCTTGGGTAATGGTAAAAACAAAACGGTTGATGTTTTTTTCCAGCGCGGTAATGACGGGGCCGCCAAAACGGCGTGTTTGGGCGGTGGCACGGGCCAAAATTTGGTTGGCTTGTTCTTGTGCCCGGCGGGCGGAAATTTGCGGCGTTGCCCGGCGTATGGCCGCTTTGGCCGCCGTCTTTTGGGCCGCGGGCGTATCTTTGCGCCATGCCGCGCTTATTTTGCTAAACACCCGCTTAACGGCGGGGAGCCCCTGCGCATTTAAGGCCGGGGAAAAACAGAGGGTTAATCCTACCAATAAAACAAATTTTCTCATATTTATATTATCGTATTTTTGGCGGCGCGGGGCCAGGGTCATTGGGCCCAATATATCCTGGGTCTTTGGCCCTATACAGACAGAAATAAAAAACCCCGCCGCCGGGCGGGGTTTGCGGTGCGGGAAATCAGTTCAGCCCCGGGTAGAGCGGGAATTTATCCAAAAACGCTTTTACCTGTTGGGCAATTTCCGCCAGGCGCGTGTCGTCCTGCGCGTTGGAAATGGCCGTATCTATAAACGCGGCAATTTGGGCCATATCGGCTTCTTTCATCCCGCGGGTGGTGACAGCCGGCGTGCCCAAGCGTAAACCGCTGGTGACAAACGGCTTTTCCGGGTCAAAAGGAATGGTGTTTTTGTTGGCGGTAATGCCCGCTTTATCCAGGGCGGCTTCGGCCGCTTTGCCGGTAAGCCCTTTGGAGCGCAAATCCACACACATCACATGGCTGTCCGTACCGCCGGCCACCAGGCGGTAGCCGCGCTTTTTAAGTTCGTCCGCCAACGCGGCGGCGTTTAATTTTACCTGGTGTTGGTACGCCTTAAATTCCGGCTTGAGGGCTTCCCCAAAGCAAACGGCTTTAGCCGCAATAACGTGCATTAAAGGCCCGCCCTGCACACCGGGGAATACGGCAGAGTTAATGGCTTTGGCCAGGGCGGCTTTGCACAAAATAAGCCCGCCGCGCGGCCCGCGTAAGGTTTTGTGGGTGGTGGTGGTGACAACGTCCGCAAACGGAACCGGGTTCGGGTATTCTCCGGCGGCAATTAAACCCGCATAGTGGGCTACGTCGCACACCAAATATGCGCCGCAGGAATCGGCAATTTCGCGCAGGCGTTTCCAGTCAAACACGCGGGAATAGTTAGAGGCCCCGGCTAAAATCATTTTGGGTTTGTGTTCCAACGCCAGTTTGGCGGCTTCGTCGTAATCAATTTCTTCCGTATCCGGGCGTACGTTCATGGGCACAATGTGGTAGAGCTTGCCGGAAAAATTGAGCGGGTGGCCGTGGGTCAGGTGCCCGCCGTGGGAAAGGTTCAGCCCCAACACCGTATCGCCGGGTTGCAATAAGGCCATATAAACCGCCATATTGGCTTGCGCGCCCGAGTGGGGTTGTACGTTGGCGTGTTCGGCCCCAAAGATTTGTTTGGCGCGTTCAATGGCCAGGTTTTCCACAATGTCCACGTTTTCGCAACCGCCGTAATAGCGTTTGGCGGGGTAGCCTTCGGCATATTTGTTGGTTAAAACGGAGCCTTGCGCTTCCATCACGGCGCGGGAGGCGAAGTTTTCGGAAGCTATCAGCTCCAATTTTTCGCGTTGGCGGGTTAATTCTTTGGCAACGGCATCAAAAACAGCCGGGTCTGTTTGGTGTAAATGTTCGTACATAAAAACGCTCCTTGGCGGGTTTTTGCGGCGCTTGCGTAAACCTCCGGCACGCCCCGCACGCCCAACACTTATTTTTTATTGTGAAAAATACCTTGTAATTTAATATAATTTACTAAATAAAAAATAAAAAATAAAATCATCGTAAAAAGTTGATACAAAATCCCAGTACGAGGTGTAAAAAAAAATGGCAAAATTGACCAAGAAGGACTTTCTGAAAGCAACTATCAAACATATTGATATGAAAAAATACAATGTGGTTCCCATGGTAGATGCTTTTGAAAGTATGGCCTATGCTTCGCGCGAAGTGGCCAGAGCGAGCAAAATTTACAACATGATGCTCTCCGAAAAAAAATGCTCCGTTATTTTGTGCATTGCCGGGTCGTTAGTGTCTGCCGGTCTTAAAAAAGTAGTGGTGGACATGATTCAAAACAACATGGTGGACGCGATTGTGTCCAACGGCGCCAACATTGTGGACCAAGACTTTTTTGAAGCTTTGGGCTACAAACACTATATCGGCACCCCTTATAACCAAGACGATAACTTACTGCGCGACTTGCATATTGACCGCATCTACGATACTTATATTGACGAAGACGAATTGAAAGTTTGCGACGAAACTATCCACAAAATTTGCAACGCTTTGGAACCCCGCCCCTATTCTTCCCGCGAATTTATTTGGGAAATGGGTAAATGGCTGGAACAAAACGGCAAAGGCAAAGATTCTATTGTTTACAATGCGTATAAACACGGCGTGCCGGTGTTTGTGCCTGCGTTTTCCGATTGCTCCGCCGGTTTCGGCTTTGTAGCCCACCAGACGGAACACCCGGAAGCCCACCTGTCTATTGACAGCGCCAAAGACTTTTTGGAATTAACCAAAATCAAAATCAAAGCCAAAGAAACCGGGCTTATGATGTGGTCCGGCGGCGTACCGAAAAACTTTGCGCAAGACACCGTTGTAGCGGCCGAAGTGCTGGGCGCGGATACCCCGATGCACAAATACGCCGTGCAAATCACGGTGGCGGACGTGCGCGACGGCGCGCTTTCCGGCTCTACCTTAAAGGAAGCTTCCTCTTGGGGTAAAGTTTCCACCGCCTTGGAACAGATGGTTTACGGAGAATGCACCACGCTGATTCCGCTTATCATCGGCTACGGCTATCACAAAGGCGCGTGGAAGAAACGCACCGCCTCCAACTACATAAAATTCTTGCAGGATGAAGATAAAAAGGTGGCCGCGTTAAGAGCTAAAAAAGCCAAAAAATAATGCGGTTTATCAAAACCCTGTCAGCTGTTCTTGTGATACTGGTCTGCCCGTGTGCGTTTTGCTACGGGCAGCTCAGTTTTTCGGGGGTGAACGGGGAAAAAGGCTACGCCGCGCTGCGCGGCCAGTACAAGCTGGATTTGGATAACGGCCTTGTGCTGACCCCGGAGTACGGCTATTACCGCCGGTCCGATAAAGAAGAAGACGAAGCCGGCTCTACTTCCCGCTACGGCTTGCAGGCTTCGTATGATGTGACGGACGATTGGACGGCTTATGCTTTGGCCCGGTGGGTGCCGCTGGCGCTGGATTTCCAAAGTATAGAATACGCCGCGGGCGTACGGTGGGTTCCTTTTTATAAAAAGGGAATGTTCAAAGCCCCGCTGCTGGGCTTGCAGGCGGGCCAAATCCGGTATGATGTATACAGCGACGCACTGGATAACCCGCTGGAACACGCTTATTCCCCAACGGAAACTTTTGCCCGCGCCGAGGCGGAAACATACGCCCGTAAACTGCGCTTGCGGGGTATCTACCGGAAAGTGATAAAATATAGTAGTCAGCCCCCCAGCGGTGTCAGCACCAACTGGGCAGATGTGCCGTTTATGGTAGCAGTGGTGCAGGGGTTTATTAAAGAAAGCTCCGCCCTGCAACTGGCGTATCCCACCCGCAACATTACGCCGTACGCCTCTTGGGTGCGGTATAAATATGCGGACCACCGGGCTTTTGCCACCGCCGTCAGCGCGGGGATTGCTTTACACTTTTGGGATATGGACTTCAGCGGCGGTGTGGAAGTGTTTGAGCCTAAGCGGCAAGCCAACCGCAAAACGTATTTTTCCATGACGGTAGAATCTAAATTTTAGGAGGCCCCATGCCGGATACAGAATTGCATTGTAAAATAGACGAAGGCCAATTTTCTTTAGCCATGTTTTTAAGCCGGTTATTAACCGGGCTTACCCTGCTGTATGTGACGGCCGGATGCCTGCTTTTTTACCGGGAATTTTTATACAATTTAACCGCCTTGCGGGTGCCTTTTTCCGTTCCGGCGGGGTTTGTGTTGGTGGTGGCGGAGCTGTTTTGCGCGCTGTTTTTAATTTTAGGTTGGTATACCCGGGTGGCGGCGGCGGTGGGGTTTTTGTGCAGCTGTGCATGCGCCTGGGCGTTTTTTGCCGGAGATTTGAACAAAATGTTTGCGGCGTTTTGTGTGTTGTTAGCCACGCCGCTGTTGACGGTGGCCTTGTTGGGGCCCGGGCGCATTAGCTTGGATTTTAAGCACGCCCAACGCCGCTATACAAAACGCATGAGAGGATAATTTTATGGAAATGTTTGACGAAAATAATAAATATGTAAGTTTAGCCAATAAATACCGCCCGCAGACGTTTGAAGATATGGTCGGGCAGGAAAACATTTCCAAAACGCTCAAAAACGCGCTGAAATTGGGGCGTATCGCCCATGCGTATTTGTTTTACGGCCCGCGCGGTTGCGGCAAAACCACCACGGCGCGCATTTTAGCCAAAGCGCTCAACTGCACCGGCAACGGGCACACCAAACCCACGGATGAGCCCTGCGGCAAATGCCCCCAATGTTTGGAAATTGCCCAAAGCAGTGATTTGGACGTACTGGAGTTGGACGCCGCCAGTAATACGCAGGTGGAAAAAGTGCGCGAAGCCATTATTGATACGGTGGCGCTGGCTTCTTCTCGGGACCGTTTTAAGGTGTTTATTTTGGACGAAGTCCACATGCTTTCCACCAGTTCTTTCAATGCGCTCTTAAAAACCATTGAAGAACCGCCCGCCCATGTGGTATTTATTTTAGCCACTACGGAAAAGCACAAAGTGCCCGCCACCATTGTCAGCCGGTGCCAGACGTTCCGTTTCCGCCCGATTACCGTGGACGAAATTTCCAACCATTTGTTGGATTTAGCCGGGGCCGAAAATATAGATTTAACCCCCGCGGCCGCGCGGATTATTGCCAAAAACGCGGGCGGTGCCATGCGTGACGCGCTCACCCTGTTGGACCGCGCGATTGCTTATTCCGGCGAGCGGATTGACGAAAAATTAGTGGGCGAAATGCTGGGCCTCACGCCGGATGAATTAATTGCCCAAGCCGTAAACGCGCTAACGCAAAAAGATTCCGCCGCCTTGCACCAGGTGTTTGAAACCTTAAAAAACGAGGGCTTTGATGCCAACGCTTTCTTAAAAGATTTGAAAAACACGCTGGGCGATTTGTTTTATTTTTCATTGGGCCAGGGGGAAGAACCGTTTGACGGCGCCAAAGCCATTACCGCGCAAGTTTCGTCCGGCTTTTTGGCGGCGCTGTCGCGCAAAGTAAATAAACTGATAGAAGAAGTAAAATTTTCCGATAATACCCTGGTCAGTGCGGAAGTGGGCCTGTTTACCGTCATGGACAGCTGTTTGGATATAGACGGCTTTATCCGCCGCCTGGAAGCGTTGGAGCGCGGGGAAGTTTCTTCTTCCCGCCCGTCCGGCCCGGCCCCTGCGCCCCGCCCGGCGGTGCAACCGGCCCCGGTTTCCAAACCGCGCCCGCACACGGCGGCACACGCGGAAAATCCGGCACCTGCGCCGGAGCCGGCGCAAACCCACGCCGCAACGGATGATGCCGTAGCCGCCCTGCTGGATAGTGACCCGGTCGCCAGTGAGGAGCCGTTAAGCACCCCGGCGGTGCAACCGGCCCCGGCTATGCGCCCGGAACCGAAAGCCGCCTCCGGCGCGCCGTTGACGGACAGACAACTTTGGGATAAACTGCTGGTGCATTTTTCCAAAAGTTTATTTGTGTATGATGTGATGCTCAACAGCCGGGTAGCGTTTAACGGGGATGAATGGACTTTGTCTTTTGCCCCCGGGAAAGAATTTTACCGCGTGCCCGCCCAAACCAAACTGCCGGAAATGGAAGCCGCGGCGTTCCAAATCAGCGGGCGCAAAATTAAATTTTTATTAGCCGCCACGCCTTCTTCGGCCCCTGCGCCTGCGGCCCCGCGTGCGGCGGCTCCGGCCCGTAGCGCGGCTCCGGCCCCTAAAAAAGCAGAGCCGCTCAGCCGGGAAGAGCCTTTTGTAAAGGCGGATTTTTCGGCTGATGTAAACCCGCAAGCGCAGGAAACAAAAGCCCCGCAGGTGGTTCCGGCCGAGGATGCGCCGGAAGAATTAAAAGATTTGTTTAGTGTCATCCCCGGGGAGTTAATGGCGTAATATGAAAAGTTTGGACCGTTTAATCCGCGCGTTTAGGCGCTTGCCGGGGGTGGGCCCGCGGCAGGCGGAACGCTTTAGCGCGTATTTTTTGCGGGCCTCGCAAGGGGAAACCGAAGAATTTATTGCCGCACTGCTGGCCTTAAAAGAAGAAGTAAAACTTTGCCCCGTCTGTTTTGCGTATTGCGAGGGGGAAAAATGCGAAATCTGCTCCGATATGGACCGCCAGCAAGATACTATTTGCGTGGTGGAAGACCCGCAAGATATTGAGTCCATAGAAAAAACAGGCGCGTATAAAGGCTTGTACCATGTGTTGCATGGGGCTATTTCCCCCATGGAAGGGCGCGGCGCGGAGCAAGTAAAAGTAAAAGAATTGTTAGAGCGCGTACAAAATGCCAAAACCCCCATCCGCGAAGTAATTATTGCCACCGACCCGGACAGCGAGGGCGAAACCACCGCCCTGTATCTGGCCGATTTATTGCGCGGCATGGTGGATAAGGTATCGCGTATCGGCTATGGGGTTCCCTTGGGAGGCGATATTGATTATATTGACGAAATGACCCTGGGCTACTCCTTAAAAGGCCGCACCAAACTGTAATGCACCCGTCTGTTTACAAACGCCCGCTGTTGTGGCTGTTGGCGTTTGTGCTGTTGGGGGTGAGTTGTTTTTACAAACCGCACCCTGCCGCGCAGGATGTTTCCCGCTTTATAACCAAAGAACCCGTCACGCTGGTTGGCCGCGTGGACGGGTTTTCTGCCTATAAAAAAGATTCCCATAATGTAATAGTAAAAGTGCAAAGCGTAAACGGTGTTCCGGCCACCGGGCGGGTGTATGCGCGTATTAAAGAAACCCCGGCCCAATGGCAGGACGTCATCCGCCTGGAAGGCAAATTACAAAAGCCGTACAATGTGGAGCTTTTAGGCAATTTTGCCTGGGGCGATTATCTGGCGGTAAAAGGCGTATTTGCGGAAATCCGCGCGGAAAATTTTGCGTTGGAGCGCCCGGCCATGGGGTTGTTCCGGGCGGTGCGGGCGGTAAGGCAGGATATTTTGCAAACTTTTTCGGCGGCGTTCGGCCCGGAGTTAGCCGGAATTGCGGGCGGCGTGGTGTTGGGCGAGCGGGGCGAAACAGCCCCGGCACTTTATACCGCGTTTCAGGATAGCGGCGCCATTCACTTGTTGGTAGCCTCCGGCGGGAATGTGGGGTTTGTCACGCTGATGGTGCTGGGGGTGCTTGCTTGGGTGGGGGTAGGCCGGCGGCGCAGTACGCTGGTGGCGCTCTTGGCGGCGGGCGTGTATACTTTGGTGGCCGGGGCGGATGCGCCGCTTGTGCGCGCTTATTTTATGGCGGTCTGTGCGTGTGTGGGGTTTTTAATCAACCGCAACAGCGGGGTATTCCAGGGGTTATTGCTTTCTTGTTTGATGTTGGTGGCGGGCAGTCCGTCTGTGGTGTTTGAAACAGGCTTTCAAATGTCTTTTCTGGCCACGGCGGCTATTATTATTTGTTTATCTAATTGGACTCCGCCTGCTAAATGGCCGCGCGCGGTGCGGTTTTTTGTGCAGATTTTTTTAGCCACGCTTTCCACCCAGCTGGCACTACTGCCGGTGTTTACCAATGTGTTTTATAAAGTGTCCATTACCGGGCTCCTCTCCAATATGCTGTTGGTGCCGTTGGCCTCCGGCATAATGGGGTTAGGGTTTGCTTTTTACGCGCTTTCCTGTTTGCATGTGGGGTTTGTTTTACAATGGGCGTTGTGGGCGGCCTTGTGGCTGTTCAAAATACTCGTGGTATTTTTTGCTTCTTTTTCGTTTTCGTCTTTGCCGGCCGCGGCTTGGCCCGGGTGGGCGGTGGCGGCGTATTATATTGGTTTATTTTGGGTGTTTAATGCCCCGCGGTGGAGTTTTGCCAAAAAGTTGGCACCCTATGGGGCCGCCTTGCTCCTGCTCCTGTGGGCGGGGCAACTTTGTTTGGCACCGGAGCTAAAAATTTGGCTCTTGCGGGAGTGGAACTCCCCGGTTATTTTAGTGCGCACGAAAGCCGGGCAGACATTGTTATTCGGCGCCGCCATAGACGGCGAAAAACTGGCCCGCGCCGTATTAAAAAGCGGTGTGCGCCGGATAGACGGCGTGTTTTTAAGCACCGCTTCCGCGCGGGAACAAAAAGGGCTGGAAGAACTGCAAGCGCTGTTGCCCGTCGGGCAAGTGTTCCGGCCGTTTGCCGGGCACAACTGGCCCGGGGAAACGGCGGTCTTCGGCCCAACGCGGGTGACGGCACAATGGGGCCTGCACGCACGCAAAGACGGCGGCACCTGGCGCACGCGGGGTTATGCGGGCACGGGGAAAGAGTCGCTTTCCTATCAAATAGAATATGCCGGGGCAAAAGTGCAAACCGGCTCGGGCAATTATTGGGTGCAAACGCCGTCCGGCGCACTGCGCAGTGAACAAAATAAAACCGTTTTTGCGCGGATTTAAGCTATAATAAAGACAGAGGACTTTTTTATGAACGAACACGAACTACAAGAACATCAGCGCTTTTTGAAACGTGCCATAGAATTAGCCGCCGAAAATATGCAAACCGGAAAAGGCGGCCCGTTTGGTGCCGTGATTGTAAAAGACGGCAAAATTTTGGCGGAAGGGTTTAACCAAGTGACCTCTGCCAACGACCCTACCCGCCATGCGGAAGTGGATGCTATCCGCAAAGCGTGCCAAAAATTAAACGCGTTTGAATTAAAAGATTGCGTGATTTATTCTTCTTGCGAACCGTGCCCGATGTGTTTGGGTGCTATTTATTGGGCGCGCCCCAAAGCGTTGTACTTTGCGGCGGACCGTTTTTGCGCGGCCAAACACGGCTTTGACGATAAATTTATTTATGACGAAATCACCCAGCCGGCCGACAAACGCTCTATTCCCACCGTGCGTATTGTGCTAGACGGCGCGGAAGAACCGTTTGAAATTTGGAGCAGCCGCACGGATAAAATAGAATACTAAAAATTTTATTTTATATGGTAAAAGACCCGCTTTTCCGGCGGGTCTTTGCGTTTTATAAACAAACCGGCATTTTGCCTTGTGCCGCATGGTGCCCTAGTAAGAGGGCGGCGGCCTCTTGCTGGAACTCGGGGAGCGGGCAAAACGCCTGCAAAACGGCACTTACGGCCCCTTTTAGGGGAAGGGCCGCAAAAGGGCTCCCCAAACAAACAAGCGCGCTTTGGCGGGCCTGTCTGGCGGCTTGTAAGGCGCGGCTTTCGTCTTGCGGCGATAGGCGGATACGCCCTTTGAAAGATTTGTAATTCGCCAGGGAAATTATCAGCACTTTATCGGCGGGGCCGTCTGTTAGTTGTATGCCGGATTGGGTTAACTTTTCCCGCAAAACGGCCCACCCGGTTTGCTCGTCATCCCCCAGGACTACCGCGCGCACCCGCTCCCCTGCCCGCAACCTAAAAGCGCCGTCCCATACGCAGGCGGCGCGTGCCGTTCGCCGGTTGAAGTCTTCCAATTCCGCGTGCGTGGGGGAAACAACGGGCGTTGCTCGGTTGCTCCGGGCACAGAGTGCGTCCAGTTGGGCGTGGGCCGCGCGGAGCAAAGCGGGCGCGAGGGAATTTTTTATATGCAAAAAACGGCTGACTTTGTGCGGGTCGTTCATGGCCAGCAGAATGTGCGCCCCGGCGTTTAAGGCTTCGCGGGCGGCATGGCATTCGTCCCCAATGGCGTGCATGAGCAGTGCGTCCGTCAGCACGCACCCCTTCCAACCCAGTTTTTCTTTTAATAACCCGGTAGTAATGGCGGCGGATAAAGAGGCCGGCTCCCGCGCGTCTAACGCGGGCACTTTCAAATGCCCGGTCATTACGCCGTCTGCTAGCGGCAGTAAAGCGGCAAACGGTTTTAATTCCGCTTGGAATAGTTCTTCCGGCGTGCGGCTTAAAACAGGCAAAGCCAAATGGGAATCCACCCGGGTTTGCCCATGCCCCGGAAAATGCTTCAGGCAGTTGAGCGCGCCGCCTTGCGTAAGCCCTTTCATCAGCGCCCCCGCCAAACGGATAACCGCTTGCGGGTGGGCGGAAAAGGCGCGCGTGTTTACAATGGGGTTGTCCGGCGTATCAGCCAAATCCGCCACCGGGGCAAACACCCAATCCACCCCCAACGCGCGGGCGGCGCGTGCTGTTAAAAAACCTTTTTCAAAGGACAGCTCCGTACTGTCTGCCGCGCCCAGGGCCATATTGGGGGCCAGGCGGACGGAGTCTTTCACCCACCGCCCCAGGCCGTCTTCGTAATCGGCGCAGATTAAAATTTTTTCCCAGGGGGAAGCCTTACGCACGCGGGCGCAAAATTCTTTTATTTGCGCACCGGTTCCGCCGTATAAACAAAAGCCGCCCACCCCCGCGCGGGCTAATTCTTCGCCTTGTTGCCAGGTGTTTTTATCAAACCAAAATCCGGGGAAAATCAAACGGTTTATTTGCATAATGTAATTTTACCCAGTACGGCATTTTTCCGGGCCCCGGTGGCGCGGGCACAATGGTTGATTTTCCCATGCAGGGCATAGTGGGCCATAACCGCAAACGCGGCGCTTTCTTTGGCAAGCGGGTGGAGGCCCATTTCTTGCGTGGTGTGTATTTGTGCGTGCGGGTTTAAGGTTTGCAAGTTATCCAGTAGCGTTTGGTTGAACGCCCCGCCGCCCGATACCCAAATTTGGGTGCGGCACGCGGGCGGTAAAAAGTCTAGCGCGCGCGTAATGGCGGCCGAAAGCGTGAAATATTTTTGCAGGAAAGCGTATCCAAAGGTGTTTTTGTCTAAACTTTTAGGCGGCTTTTGCGCAAAATACGGCAGGTTTAATAATTGCCGCACAAGCGCTTTATCCGCCCGGCCTTTGCGGGCCAGCGCGCCGTTTTTATCAAACGGACGGTGCAAAACCTGCTGGCAGGTTATATCCATAAGCGTATTGCCGGGGCCGGAGTCAAAACCGGTGGGAAAAATGCCGCGCCCCACGGCCGTCACGTTGGAAATCCCGCCCACGTTTACCAAGGTGCGCGGGGCCTTTTTGCCCCATAAAAAAGTATCAAAAAACGGAATGAGCGGCGCGCCTTCTCCGCCCAGGGCCATATCTTTGGGGCGGAAATCACTTACTACGGGTATGCCTGTTTCGCACGCTAAAAAGGACGGCTCGCCGATTTGCAACGTGTTGGGTGTTTTGTCTTTGGGGCCGTGATAAACGGTTTGCCCGTGGGAGCCGATAACGCTGATTTGTCCGGCGGACAAGCGGTATTTTTTTAAGAAAAGTTTTACTTTTTGCGCATATAATTTGCCCAGGGCAAAATGGAGTTGGCTTAACGGCGCGGCGGGTAATTGGTAGGCGTTTAACAGTTGTTGTTGCAGGGCGGGCGGATACGCATAGTTTTGGAAAGCCACCACTTCAAACGGGCGCACGCGCACGGCGCAAACGGTTAAGCCGTCTGCACTGGTGCCGCTCATAAGCCCCAGGGCCAGTTTAGTTTTCATCCAACGCCTCTGCCAAAAAGCCGTTTGCTTTTTTTAACAGCCGCGCCGCATGCGGGCGGTCCAGTTGTTTTTTAAGCATAACAATCGCCACTTTGACCTGATTGCCGCTTTGGGCCAAATACTGCCCGGCGGTTTGCGGGTCTACCCCGGCAATTTGGGCAATCAGCCGCGTGGCGCGCGCCACCAGTTTTTTATTGGTGGGTTTTACATCTACCATTAAATTGCCGTACATTTTGCCGCACAGGGCCATGGCCCCGGTGGAAATAATGTTGAGCGCCATTTTGGTTGCCGTGCCCGCTTTCATACGGGTGGAACCGCAAAGCGCTTCCGGCCCGGTAGGCAAAAAAAGGGCAATATCCGCATGGGAAAAATCCGCCTGTTCATTACAGGTAATCAGCGCGGTGCGGGCGCCTAATTGCCGGGCGGCCTCTAATCCGCCCAGTACATAAGGCGTAATGCCGCTGGCCGTTAGTCCAATTACAAAATCGTGCGCGCGGGCCTGTTGGCGGATGTCCTGCGCCCCCAACGCGGCGTTGTCTTCCGCCCCTTCTTTGGCGCGGAACATTGCATTTTTACCGCCTGCAATCAGGCCGATAATTTGCGTGGGTTTGACCCCAAACGTGGGCACACATTCCGCCGCTTCCAACACGCCCAAACGGCCGCTGGTGCCTGCCCCCATAAAAATTATTTTATGCCCGCCCATAAAGGCTTGTGCCGCAGTGCGGATAGCCTGCGCAAGCGGTTTAGACGCCTTTTTTACGGCGCGGGCGGCGTTGAAATCTTCCGCATTTATTTTGCGGGCAATTTGTAGCGCAGATAAACGGTCTAATCCGCGGGTGTGCGGGTTGGGTTGCTCGGTGGCGATAGCGTAGCGGTCTTTGGGCATATCAGTTTCCGTCCTCCAGGCGCATGGTGTGGGCGCGGAAGGCTTTTTCGGTTTCTTCCAGCGTTTGTATTTTTCCCGTCAGCGGGATAACGGCCAGGGTCACTAAACTAATGATACTGGCTACCATAAAAAAGGTTTCATACCCAAGCCGCATTTGCAAATGCCCGGAAAGCATAGACGGCACCATCATCCCCAGCGCCATAATGCCGGTGGATATGGCATAGTGCGACGTTTTGTACTTCCCTTGCGAAACATACATAATAAACACGCTAAAAGCCATCATGGCCAGGCCGTTGCCAAAATGTTCCAGCGTAATTAACGCAGCCACTACGCTCAGGCCGGGTTTGGCCCAAGCCATATACGCATAAAAGAAGTTCGGCAAAATCAGAATGACCGCAAACGGCCAGATACATTTTTTGAACCCGTAGCGGCCGAGCAACCACCCGCCCAGTAAATTCCCCGCCACCACGGCCCCCAAACCCAGCGTGCCTTTAATCAGGCCGTAGCTTTGCATACTCATCCCCAAAGCGCCCTCTGCCGCCGGTTTTAATAAGAATAACGGCACCATTTTTTCTAAAAGTGCATCACCCAGGCGGTAGAGCAAAATAAACAGCAAAATATACAACATATTTTTTTGCGTAAAGTAGGAGCCAAACGCCTGCCCCCAAGCCGGGCCGCCGGCCGCGTGGGCGGGTTTATCTCCGGCCGGGCGCGGCAAAAAGCGGTAGTGGTACGCGGTGGCGGCGGCAAACACAAGGCCCAAAAAAGCAAACAGGGCCCCCCAGTTTAAGGCGCCGGAAAGGCTCGGGCGGAGGAGCCCCACGGCGGATACCAGTGCCCCACTGCCCAAAATCATAGCTAAACGGTAAAAAATGGTGCGTATGCCCACAAATTTAGATTGTTCCACCGGGGTTAAAGCAAGCAGGTAATAGCCGTCGGTGGCAATATCCAACGTGGCCGAAATAAACGCCCCCGCCAAAAAACCGAAAAGCGAAAGCGTGAAAAAAGTGAGATTATTTTGTTGGGCCGCAAAACTAAACGCGTTTACGGCGCACAAAAGCGCCAAGGCCAAAAATAAAACCGCCATGGCCAGTTGGGCGCCCAGGAGCCAACGGCGTTTGGTGCCGTGCGCATCCACCAGCGGGCTCCAAAACATTTTCAAAATCCACGGCAGGTACAGCCACCCCGTCCAAAAAGCAATTTGGGTGTTTTCAAAACCCAGGTCCGCATACAACACGGTGGATACCGCATTAATGATAATATACGGCAGGCCCTCGGCTAAATACAAGGTGGGTATAAACGCCCACGGGGTGATGGATTTTTTCATAATTATTTTAAGCTCAACCGCCCGGCCAACAGGTTGGCGAGCGGTTTGGTGGTTTCGTACCGTTCAAACACCATTTTGGCAATAGCTGTTAAGGGCACCGCTAACAGCGCCCCCATAATGCCCCAAACCAGGGCCCAGTAGATTAAGCAGGCAATCACCACAACGGGGTCTAAATCCATCCCTTTGCCCAACCATTTGGTTTCCAAAATATTGCCGATTACAAAGTGAATGGTCGTCAGCAGACAAAGTGCCAGCGCAATGTGCCAATCCAGCCCGTATTGCAAAAAGAGAACCGGCATAGGCAACATGGTGGAAATAAACGGCCCTAAATTGGGAATAAAGTTTAAGATGAAAGTTAAAATAGCCAACATCCCGGCCAGTTCGCTCCTTACGCCAAGCAGCACCAGCCAAGTAAAAAACGCCGCCAGCATAGACACAAATAACTTAATGATTAAGTAAAAAGAAATTTGTTTTTGGATAGTGCCCACCAACGTCGGTTTGTCTACTGCGGAGGAGGCTTTGCCCATAAAAATAAAAATAACAAATAAAGAAATAAGCGTTAAGTTGGTTAAAAAAGACACCACCCCGCCGCCTACGCTTTTTACCATATTAAAAACCGGTATTTTGTTAAGGGTATCCACAATAAACTGGGCGTTTAATTTAATGCTGTACTTTTGGGCGGTTTGCAAGGCCCATTCCAGCGTATCGTTTAATTTTTCCGTATAAATATCGGCCCCGTTTACAAAAGTTTCTATGGAGCTGGAAACAAAAAATACGGCCAAGGTGGCCAGGCCCAAAAACACGAGGGCGCACGTCACTAACCCCAAAATATAGGGCACTTGCCATTTTTGTTTCATAAACCCGGCGGAGGTGTTGGCCACCATATAAATAAATACCGCCAGTACAAAGGGCATCAGCACGGTTTTGGTATAGACCAAAAACGCGGTAAGAGAAGTAGCCGCCAAAATGAGCATACACACGGTATTAATGGGGGCGTATTTTTCCAGAGAGTTTTTTGTTAGCATAAAACAGTTTTATCCTTAAAATGGGTTTAGTATATGGTAGAAAAAGCACGGCAAAAACGCAAGATACGCGTACGGAAAA
>UQFW01000010.1 GCA_900540405.1 Candidatus Avelusimicrobium faecicola
GTTATCCTACTCCCACATATTGCCGTCGGCCGCACACACCGCATAATCATACATCTGATACATCTCCACCACCCCATTGGACGGCACTTTCACCCGCGGGTTGCGTTTGGCCTGCGCCACCATAATATAATAATACGGAACGGCCTTTTTTTCATCATTAGAGCGCGTTAAAATAAAATACCGTTGGTATTTTTTGGTAATGGGCAAGATATACAACCCCATTTTACTACGCAATGTATCCAGGGAGCATTTCGTTTGGTTTTCAATCATTTTCAGTTCAGAGCGGGAAATTTCCATATATCCGGCGGACTCCAGCTCCTGGGCGCGGCGATTGGCTTTTTCCAAATACGCCTGTGTAGGAGGCACCGCTTCCCGCGGCAACAAAAACGCTTTGTGGTGTTGGAGAACCTCGGAATAGGCATGAAAACCGCTGTCCGTAAGGGTGCTGTCTTTATTAAAAATGCGTGCGCCTTTCATATCCCGTAAATCAAACACTTCCTGCATGGGAACCCCTGCTTTTTGGAACGCCGCAATAGCATCTTGCCCGATTTGCTTTTGGAGCGCCTTATAACCGGCCAGCGTAAGCACTTCGCGCGAAAAAGCGCTGTTGCGGTATAATTCCACCACATAGCCGGCGGGAATTCTGCCGAATTTGTTTTTCAGGTATTCCACCCCTTTTAACTGTTCTGCCCGGTGGATTTGCGCAAACAGTTTGCGGTCCTCGTCGGTCAGTTCTTTCTTTTCCGGGGCGATAGCATAGCGCTGTTTTAAGGCGTCTAAAATTTCGTCATCGGTCAGGTAGTCCGGCTCCAAATTAATCAGCCGTTTGCGGGCCACCAGGTTGAGCGGCTCCACCGCCAAGGCGGAGCGGTACGCTTCGGAGGCGCCTAATTTATCCCCCAAATACTCCGTAATGACCCCTTTGCCCACCAGGGAATTAACATTCGCCACGTTGTACGTTAGGGACCGTTCATACAGGGCCAGGGCCTCTTTATATTGTTGGCGTTTTAAGGCAATATCCCCCAACATAGAATAAGTATAAGACAAATAAGGGGACGTGCGCCCCAACTGCCCCAGGGCCGCGCGGAATTGCTTATCCGCACCGGATAAATCGTCCTGCGTTAAAAGGACCCCGGCCAAAGAAAGGCGGGCATCCACATTACGCGCATCCAATTTCATACAGCGGGTGAACGTGTCCTGCGCGGCCAAATAATTGCGGGCGGCAAACTGTTTTTTGCCCTGCACCATACAATCATCAATGGCCGCCCCCCAGCACACGGTGGAAAGGGCCGTCAGCAAAGTGACATTAAGATAAGCGGTTAAATAGCGCATAAACGATAATTTTTATTTTTTCAAAACGGGTTAATTTTATTTTTTTATCAAACTTAAATCCCGCTGCCTCTATTTTAGCAAGATTTGCACGGTAAACGCACCCCATTATGCGGCAAGGCAAGGCTTTACGCCACGCAACGGTGCTTAAAACGGCTTGCGCTTGCGTGTAATACGCTTTGGAAATTTCCGCCATTTCCCGCAACGCTTGCGCCAGTTTTTCCGGCCGGGTATTTTGCAAAACGTCCTGTGGGGTAAGGCCGTATTTGCCCAATAAATCCGCCGGCAGATACACCCGCCCGGCGGCGGCGTCCTCGTGAACGTCACGCACAATGTTGGTGGTTTGTACGGCAAACCCCAAACTGCGGGCCAGGTTATCCGCCTTGGAGCCTTTGACGCCCAAAATATCCAGCGTTGCCAACCCCACAATGCCCGCCACGCGGTATAAATACCATTCCAACTCCGCAAGCGTGGCATAACGGCGGCCCTGCAAATCGGCCTCCATGCCCTCTATCAGCAGTAAAAATCGGTCCGGCAACATCCCAAAAGTTTGCGCCGCCTGCGCCATATCCCGCCCCAGTTGCGTTTGCGGTTTCCCTTGAAAAACCCGCTCGGTTTCGGCCCGCCAAAAATTTAATTGGCCTTGCGGGTCCGGCACGTTGGGCTCGTCGGCAATATCGTCCATCAGGCGGCAAAAAGCATAATACACCGCCAAGGCTTGCCGGCGGGAACTATCCAAAAACAAAAACGCCGGGCCGAAACTGGATTTTTTATAAGATGCTTTATCCGCCTGCATGGTTTACCCCTTATGCACAGCCGTTATGTAAGAAAGCGCCGCCCCCGTAGCTGTGGCATAAATAGCGTTGGGCGGGATAATAAAATTCACTTTGTGCATTTTTTGCAGGGCCTCAAAAACGTGTTTGGCATACGGCACTTGCGTAAGCGTGCCGGTTAAAATAACGTCTTTTACTTTATCGTTGCGGCAGGCAAAAACAGCCATCATACCAATCGTTTGAAAGGTCATATTCAAAATGCCCAGTGTAATATCCTGCGCGGTGGCGCCGTCGGCCATTTTGCCAAAGTTAGAGGCGGTAGTATCCGGCGGCAACGTGGCAATCACGCCTTTGCTGATGTCTTCTATATTCAGGTCCACCCGGCCCAACTGGCCGCCGCGGCTCATTTCCACCACCGTACGGAACGAAGTAGCCCCGCACAATTTACTGCACAACCCCAGCACCGTGCCGCCGCCCACACCGGAGCCGCCGATATGCACACTGCCGTTTTGCCCGGCCCGCACAAAGGCCGTGCCGGTGCCCATGCTTACAATCAGCCCTTCCTTTTTGCCGGAAAGGGCCAACCCGCCCAGGCCGATAGCTTCAAACTCGTTCACCGTGCGGGTGGGAATACCGTAAACATCTTTGGTAAATAAAGAGGCCCCCACCCCGGTTAAAATAATTTGGCACACGTCTGTCAGCGCCAGGTTGTTTTCGTTAATAAATTTTCCCAACGCGCCATAGGCCGACGTCAGCGGGTCCGCCGCTTCCACCTTGCCCATGGCTATCAGCGTTCCGTCGGCCTGATAGCCCACAATTTTAGTGGTAGAACCGCCCACATCAATCCCAATCACCACATTCATAAAAAGCTCCTATTTGCTCAAACCGATAGATTTTAAGAACGGCTTATTAGACGTTTTGCGCCCTAAAAAGTTTTTAACCATGGTTTCTTCGTCCAGCGTGCCGCCGCGTTCCAATACTTCCCGGCGGAATTTAAGCCCGGTTTGATTATTATGCAAACCTGTTTTGGCAAATTCGCCAAAAAAGTCTTCGGCAATCACTTCGGACCACAAATAACCGTAATAGCCGGCATCATACCCGCCCATTAAGTGCCCGAAAGCCGCCTGCGGAATAGTGCCCGGCGTAAGCGGCAGGCCGCGTACTTTTTTGGTTAAATCAAAATACAATTTGGTGGAATCCGGCGTGCGGGCGCGGGTGTGCAAAACCATATCGTACTGGGCAAAAAAGTTCTGCCGCAAATACTGCCCGCCGGCCCCGTAATTTTTGGCCGCCAGCATACGCTCAATCAAATCGTCCGGCAACGCTTCGCCTGTTTTATAGTGGCGGCTGATAGATTTTAAGACCGTTTTATCCCACGCCCACCGCTCTAACATCTGGCTGGGCACTTCCACAAAATCCCCGCTTACGTTCGTGCCGGAAAGGGCCGAATATTTGGCCTTGGTCAGCGCGTTATGCAGTACATGGCCGAACTCGTGGAACAGGGTTTCCACTTCGCCGTGTTTAAGTAAAGAGGGGGTTTCTTGGGAGGGTTTATTCATATTGGCTACAATCGCCACAAACGGTTTTTGGTAGGTGCCGTCCGGCTTTTGTTCGCCGGAGACCAAATCAAAACAGGCGGCGTGTTTGTATTTGCCCTCGCGCGGGTATAAATCCATATAAAAATAGGCCAGTACCTCTTTGGTTTGCGCGTCCACAATTTTGAACGCTTTTACGTCCGCGTGCCAGGTGGGAATATCCGCCGGCTCAAACCCAATGCCAAACACCGTGCCGAATAACTCCAGCATACCGTCAATCACCACTTGGGACGGGAAATACTCTTTGATTTTTTCGCTGTCTAAATTTAAGTATTCCTTGCGGTATTTGTTGCTCCAATAGCCGCTTTCCCACGGGTATAAGGTGGAAACTTCCTGCCCGGTTTTTTGGGCTTTATAGGCCATTAATTCCCGGTCTTCTTTTTTGGCCATGGGCTTTAACTTTTTTTCTAAATCTTTTAAGAAATCAAACACGGCAGACGGCTTTTTGGCCATCCGGTTTTTAAGCCGCAAATCCGCATGGGTTTTGTAGCCCAGTAAATGCGCAATTTTGCGGCGCAGGGTGACGGTATCTTCCAGCAGTTTTACGTTTTCTTCCCCGCCGCGGCGGTTGTATTTATATTCTAATTGTTGGCGGGCGGAGGCGTCATCCGCATTGAGCATAAAAGGCACATAGTCCGGGTAGTCCAACGTCACCAGATAGCGGCCGTCGGTGGTTTTTTCCAGCTTATTAATATAATCGTCCCCGAGCCCGGCCAGTTGTTCGCGCGAAACCGTCAGCGGGTCTTTATATTCCTGCACGTTTTTATCAAACTTCATAATATATTCCGCTTTTTGTTTGTTGAGCGCCTTAAACACTTCCAAATCTTTATCGTTCAAATCCATACCGCTGTTTTTGAACCCGATAAGCATATCTTTAACCAGTTTGGCTTCTTCCCCTTGCAGGCGGGGTTTGGTGTCCGTATATTCCCGGATGGCGCGGTAAATATCGCGCCGGGTGGCTACGTCTACCATATATTGGCTGATTTGCATTTGCAGCTCCAGGGCCGCATCCCGGAAGGCTTTATCCGTGGATACATACGATAAAAAGCCGCTCATGCCCAACGCCTCGCCATAGCGGTCAAAGGCGCGCTCATAGCCTAAAATGGTGTTATCAAACGTGCGTTCCTGCGCCGGGATAGCCACCAGGGCCGCCAGGTCTTTTTCCAACTGTTTGCGGGCGGCGGCTTCGGCCGGGGCCAGGTCCTCCTTTTTATAATCAAAATGCAAAACGCCGTTTCTAAACATATTTTCCATACCGTTCACTCCTGCGGGCCACGCCCATACCAGCAAAATTAATAAAATTATTTTTGTTTTTTTCATTGGAATATATTACACTTATTGTATCGGTTTTGGAGCCTTTTGAAAAACAGCGCTTTTTAAGGCTCCGCCCACATAACAGTAAATAAAGGATTTTCCTTTCTTTATTTGTTATAATTTATATTATATTAATTCACAATAGGAATTAGTGGAAAAAATAAAAATGTACGAAGCGTTTGTACCCAAAGAGATATTCCTTACTAAAGGAATCGGCAGACACAAAGAAAAACTGGCCAGCTTTGAAGAAGCATTGAGAGATGCTAAAATTGCCAGCTTTAACTTGGTGCCTGTGTCCAGCATTTTCCCTCCCGGCTGCAAAACGGTGCCCGTGTCCACGGGCCTGAAAGAGCTGCACCCGGGCCAAATTCTGCATTGCGTAATCAGCAGAAACACCAGCAACGAATACCGCCGCTTGATTTCCGCGTCCGTCGGGTTGGCTATTCCTAAAGAAGGCCAAAAGACCCACGGGTACATCTCGGAACATCACAGCTTCGGTGAAACGGACAAACAAGCCGGCGACTATGCCGAAGATTTGGCCGCGCTCATGCTTTCTACCACCTTGGGTATTGAATTTGATAACAATACCACTTGGGACCAGAAAGAAGAAATCTGGAAAATGAGCGGCAAAATCGTCCGCACCACCAACATTACCCAATCCGCCATTTGCGTGGAAGGTATGTGGACCACCGTCGTCGCGGCTGCCGTAT
Organism: Candidatus Avelusimicrobium faecicola; assembly: GCA_900540405.1. GTDB lineage: Bacteria > Elusimicrobiota > Elusimicrobia > Elusimicrobiales > Elusimicrobiaceae > Avelusimicrobium > Avelusimicrobium faecicola. The sequence goes on from UQFW01000010.1 coordinate 5,722, forward strand.
TTGTTAAATAACAAGCACCGGTAATATTGTGAGCGATAACGTACAAACTGATAAGTTTATGGGGCTAGAGAGCAAATACAGCTCTCTGCCCCTTTGTAAATTTGCGGTAGTGCCTGTACCGTTTGAAAAAACGGTTTGCTACGGGCACGGTACCGCCAAAGGCCCCGCAGCGGTTATAGAAGCCTCCACCCAAATTGAACTCTGGGACGAAGAAACCAAGACGGAAACTTGGGAGTTGGGCATCCACACCTGCCCTGCGGTAAACTGCAAAGGTTCCACCAACACGGTTTTTAAGAACATTGATAAAACCGTGCGGGATTTAATGCAGTACAAAGCAATCCCTTTTTACATCGGCGGGGAACACACCGTCACCCAGGCACTAGCTCAACCGTATATTGAAAAATATAAAAATTTGAGCATTTTGCACTTTGACGCCCATGCCGATTTGCGCGAAACCTTTGAAGGTACGCCCAAAAGCCATGCGTGCGCGTTGTACCCGGCCAGCCGCCAAGTACCGGTGGTGCAGGTGGGTATACGCAGTGTTGCCAGCGAAGAAAAACAATACTGCAACGCCGGCAAAGTGACCACGTTTTTAATGCACGAAAACCGGGACATTAAAAAATTAATCCCGCAAGTGCTTAAAAAACTGACGGACACCGTTTATTTAACCATTGACGTAGACGGCTTTGACCCCTCGGTCATTCCGGCTACGGGCACGCCGCAACCCGGCGGTTTTATGTGGTATGAAGCGCTGGACTTGTTCCGCGAAGTCATTAAGCATAAAAAAGTGGTGGCGGTGGACGTAGTGGAAGCCTGCCAACGCAAAGCGGATGTGATTACGGAATTTAACGTATCCAAATTAATCTACCGTTTAATGGGATATTTAGCCGTAAAGAAATAATTTAAGCCCGCTCTTAAGAGCGGGCTTTTTTATGGGTAAAAACACTATGCTGTCCGTAATTTTAGCTTGAGCCGGCCCTCCGGCGCGCAACTCCCCACAAAAAGCGGCTCAAAGATAGAAAAGACTTTTCATGTTTATAAATTATAATTGAGGGCACGGAATGGTGCTTCCGTCACTTTTGCGGATACTGCACTGGCCGGAACCGTGGCGCGCACGCGCCGCCGCCCGTTTGCGGGCCAAAACCGCCGCATATTCTTCCGCGCGCTTGCGTTCTTCTTCCTGTATCAGCTGTTGGGAAATATCGCTCCAGCCGGCCTTCATGGCGTAATAAGCGGCGGTATAACCGGCCTCATCCTGCCGGGTGGGGTCCGCCCCTAATAAAATTAAACTGGAGGTTAGTTTTTCGTTCCCGGCTTTTATAGCGGACACCAGCGGGGGTTCTTTCACGCCGTCACAACCGTTGACCGGCAAAATATTGCGGATAAGCAAAGAATCCACCACTGTTTGATTGGTGCTTTGCAACGCGGCCGGCCAAAAACATTGTTTGGCAAAATCCGGCTGCGCTTGCGCCACGGACAGCAATTCTTCCACCACGCGCTCATAAGGATTATGCACAATGGCTTCGTTCAAGGCTTGGTAAACATCTGCCGGCGCGGCATTCCCCGGCAACATAAAACGCAAAATTTCCGGGGTCATAATGCCGGCTTCTTCCACCCAGAGCGGGTGGCCGTCCGGCTGTACCTCGCCACGGTCGGCCCCGTTTTGTAATAAAAACGCCACACTGCGCGCATTACCGGCCTTAATAGCCACCAAAAGCGGGGTTTCCCCTTGTTCGTTCCGGGAGTTCGGGTCGGAGCCTTGTTCTAACAGTATGCGCATCCAGGACACATTCCCGGAGGCCGCGGCCTCGTGCAACGTGGCCGTAGGAACCACAATTTCCTGCTGGCTTTGGGCAGACGACTGCTGTTTGGCTCGGGATTTTTTACATCCGCCCGCCAAACAAACACACACTGCCAAAAAGACAACAAAAAGGAATTGCCGTTTCATAAATATACCTAATTAATGTTATCATACCCGGCGCGTGTTTTGCAAACTATAATTATTTTACAGGGGGCGCGCCCTAAAAAAGAGCCCGGCAATAACCGGGCCCCTCGCAGAAATACAACTAGCGTTTATAACGGCGGCAACGGCCCCGGGTCTTGCCCGGCAGGCAGTTGGTACGGATTTTTTAAGAGGGATTTTGCCAAATCGTCAAAGCCCCATTTATCCTTAAACGAAAGTACATATTTATACTGTTTAACGGCCAAATCCCGCTCGCCCAGTAAATCGTACACTTCGCCCAGGCGCAGTTCGTTCCAAAGCCCCCACCGGCTGACGGCCTGCGCTTTTAAGGCTTTGCGGCCTTGTTCAAACAGTTGGCGCGCCTGTGCATATTCCCCGCGCGCCATGGCCGCCGTACCCAACGCCGTATAAGCGCGGGAAATATAAATATCCTTATAAAAAGGGTCTTTACCAATTAAGCCCAAAAATTCCTGCGCCTGCCGGGTGACGGCGTCCAACTGCCCGGTTTCGTACAGGCAGATAATTTCCACATAGTGCATCAGCGGGTTTTTGGGATATTTGGCCCGTAATTGGCGGATATATTCCAACGATTTTTCCGGCGCGTAATACTTGCCGCCGCGCACGTTTTGGATTTCAATTAAAATCAGTTTGGAGCTGTCCGCCGTAAAAACGGCCTTTTCACGCGCCAGATTGAGCTGTTTTACGCCTTCGTCCGGGTTGCCTTTAATGGCCACTATTTTGGCCAAAATTTTAATGACCGCCGGCAACGTGCCCGCATAATACTGGTAAATGCCTAACCCAAAATACGCATCATAATAAGTGGGGTCCAGCGCCAGGGATTTTTCCAAATTGGCAATGGCTTTGCGCCCGGCAAAATAGGCGGTAATCCAGTTGCGGTTGCGCATATTGAACATAGCCCGCAAGCCGTACAGCGCGCCAATCCCCATATAACCGTTGGGGTCCTGCGGGTTTTTTTTCAGCCAGCGTTTAATGCCGGAAATAGAATCATCCAGTATTTGTTCAAACACTTTTTGCTGTTTTTCGTCGCTTTTTTCAAACTCGTACTCATAGCGGGACCAGGCAATCATGGCGTTGCCGAAGTGCGCAAAGGGGTGGTCCGGGTAGGCGGCAAACACTTTTTGGATGTTTTGCTCGGCTACGTCAAAATCCAAACTGTAAACGCCGTTAATGCCCTCGCGCGCTTGGGCGTACACTTCCGGCGGAAGTTTAATTTCCGCAAAAATTGGCGTGGCCATACAAGCCCACGCCAATAAAAAACATACCAAACGCCGGAACATTATTTTTTGGCCTCAATTTTGTCTTTGCCGAAATACGGGCGCAAAGCCGGCGGAATAATGACGGAACCGTCTTTTTGTTGGAAGTTTTCCAAAATGGCGGCAAACGTGCGGCCCACCGCCAAACCACTGCCGTTTAAGGTGTGGACATATTCCAGCTTGCCTTGGGCATTTTTGAAGCGCATACCCATCCGGCGGGCCTGGAAGTCCAAACAGTTGGAGCAGGAGGAAATTTCGCGGAAGCGGTTTTCGCTCGGCATCCACACTTCAATATCATACGTTTTGGCGGACGAAAACCCGATATCCCCGCTGCACAGTTCCACCACATGGTACGGAAGACCCAGTTCTTTCAAAATTTCCTGCGCATCAGACACCATAATTTCCAACATTTGGTAAGAATGTTCCGGCTTGGAAAGCATAACCAGTTCCACTTTATCAAACTGGTGGTTGCGGATTAAGCCGCGGGTATCTTTGCCGTAAGTGCCGGATTCCTTGCGGAAGCACGGCGTATAGGCCGTTAATTTAACCGGTAATTCCGCTTCCGCCAGTACGCGGGTGCGGTTGAGGTTCGTAAGCGGGATTTCGGCCGTGGAAATTAAAAATTGTTTCGGCTCGCCCGTCAATTCATACATATCTTCGCGGAATTTGGGCAGTTGGCCGGTCCCCAGTAAAATATCTTCGTTTACAATAACCGGGGGCAAAATTTCCTGGTAGCCTTTTTTGGCGTGCATATCCAACATAAAAGAGATAATCGCGCGTTCCAAGCGGGCGCCGTCCCCCTTAAACAAGGCAAAACGGCTGCCGGACAAAGCGGCCCCGGCGGCAAAATCCAAAATGCCCAAATTTTCGCCCACCGCTTGGTGGTCTAACGGCTTAAAATCAAAATGCGGCAGCGGAATGGTGCAGGGCAAGTATTCCGGGTTATCCGCGTCCGAAACGCCCACCGGGATATGCTCGTTGGGAATGTTGGGAATAGAGAGCAGGGCCTCGTTAATTTGTTTTTTAAGGGGTTCCAATTCCGCTTCTTTGGCGGCCATTTCTTCTTTTAATTTACCCACGGCGGCCATGGCTTCTTTGGCGGCTTCGTCGCCTTGTTCCTGCTTGATTTTGCCAATGCTTTTAGACATCTCGTTGCGTTTGGCACGCAGTTCTTCCACCCGGGCCAATACCGTTTTGTATTGGTCATACCGGGCCAGTACGTCATCAATTTGGGCGGCCAGTTCCGGCTTTCTTAAAGACAAACGTTTTTTTACTTCTTCAGGGTTTGCAACGATATACTTAATGTCTAACATAGATTACCTCTTATTCTTGTTCCAGTTGTATTAAATACGGCTCCGGGAAATACGGGCGGTACGGTTTTAAGTTGCGTGAGGCATATTCCACCCCCAACGAAACTAACAACCGCGCACTGACGGGCGCCACCGAACTTTGCGCCGCCACCAGTGCCGCCACCGTTAATACCGCCAAAACGGTGAGCGTCTTAAAAAAAATAAAAATGGCCTTTATGCACAATCGGGCGGACGCATCCGCCAGGCCGTATTGCCGCCGGTTCATCATTTTTGTAATTTAGCCAGCTCCTTGGTAAAACTCTTTACTAACCCCCGCGCCACATAATCCGCGGCGGATAAAGCACTGGAGCTTTCCGCATCATCCGAGCCAATCCAAACCACTTCGCCGGTTTCCACATCCACCAGTTTGGCTATTACGCCCACTTGTGCGTTAATGGTGTATTCCTGCGGGGCCGTTTGGCTGGAGTGCGATACCTGCGTGCCCACTTGGCGCGTATAGGCGGCATAAGAACCGTCCGGCATTTGCATTACGTCTTGCTTATATACGGGGCGGCTTTCCGTGCGGCGGGTGGACACCAGCGCCAGCTCCTTGCGGGTAGGCGTGTAGGAAGTCACTTCCCCCAACAGCAGTACATCCACCCCTAAAATCTGCCCGATTTGGCGGGTGGTTTCCGGCGATAAATAGCCGGATACCGCAATATTGTGTTCCTTGAGTACGCTTTCCAACTGGGCGCGCTCCACCACCTTAAACCCGGCGTTAATTAAATATTTGGCAAACAGGTTTTCCACCCCTTGCATGGACGACCAACTGCTCTCAAACGCCATTATCCCAATGCGGTTCATTCGGGTAAAGTCGTACGAGCGGCTAATCACCGTGCGCGGGGTACACCCGCAAGCCACCAGGCAAAAAGCTAAGAAACACAAACAAAATTTCCTCATATCTTCATTATATAATTTTTGCGCCGGGGCGCAGGAAAAGAAAAGTATAATATGTATATGAAGGAGTTTTACATGAACGAACAGTTGTTTAACCAAAAAGCCGGGCAAATCAAATTTTTTCTGACGGATGTAGACGGTGTAATGACGGACAGTTCTTTAAGTTTTTTTACGGATGAAGCCGGAAAAACACACGAAATTAAACATTTTGAATCGTTAGACGGCATGGGGCTGATGTTCCTAAAATACTGCGGTATCCGCACCGGGATTATCTCCCGCGGCAACAGCCCCACGCTGGAATTTTGGGCCAACATCTTAAATATGGACGTACTCTATTACAACGTGGCCGACAAGCAACGCGCCTTGAACGATTTACAAACCGTCTACCACATTACCCCGCAGGAAACCGCCTTTGTGGGGGATGATATTATAGACCTGGGCGTATTAAAGCGCGTGGGCCTGCCGTTAAGCGTGCTTAATGGAGTGGAAGAAACCAAACAGGCCGCCTTATATGTGACCCAAAAACACGGCGGGCACGGCGCCGTGCGGGAAATTGCCGAAAAAATCCTAAAGGCGCGCGGCCAATGGCAACAGGTGGTGCAGGATGTGGAAAGCGGCGTTTTTAAGTTGCCTTCCCCGCAACTGCGCATTGTGCGCGGCTTATAAATGTATTGTAAAAGATTTCCAAAACAGATACAATAAAATTACTTTATTACTACAAGGAGCTGTATGAAAAAATTAGTTTTGCTGTTTGTTTTAGCGGCTTTGCCCGCTGCCGCGTTTGCTAAAGACGCGTACGCCGAATATTACGGCTTGGAAGAATACGGCCTGCGCAACAATACCACCCGCGTAGAATTTTACGGCGGCGTGGCCGAACCCCAAGACAACTGGGACCACAACGGCCAGACGATAGAAATCGGCAAGACCGGGTTTTCTGCCGGGTTGGCGTTTGTGCGCAACATCGGTTCTTATTTATCCGTTGGGTTGGATGGGAACTACTCCGGCTTTGCCACCAGCGATAAGTTCAACGCCGGTGCGCAACAGGCCAAATATAACTCCGGCATTGCCACGGGCATGATTATCGGGCGGCTCAATTTGTTTCCGTCCCAACCTACCCGCTTGTATGCCACCGCCGGTGCCGGTGTGGGCCACATGTTCACGCGCGAAAAATGGGACGACGGCTCCCACGATACCGTCAACAGCACCAGCTGGGCCGGTATGCTTGGCGCAGGGTTGGAATTTGATATTGACGACTCTGTGATTTTTGGGGTGGAAGGCCGCTACAACTTGATTGATTTGCAAAGCAAATACAGCGACGCCTTCGGCAAAAGCCGCTACCACTTTTTAAGCGCTATGCTTAAAATCGGTTGCCGTTTTTAAGCCCGTCAAACACTCTGTTTACCGCCGCCCCATAAAAAGGGCGGCGTTTTTTTTGGCCCGGGCGGCGCGTTCCTGTTGCGCTCCCGGTGCGCGTTTGCTATGATACATTTATGGAAGATATTTTAACCAAAGTGGTTTTATCCTTAATTTTAGGCGGGGTACTGGGTATGGAACGCCAATACCACGATAAACCCGCCGGCTATGCCACCAACTGTTTGATTTGTTTGGGGGCCACCTTATTTACCATACTTTCCCAATACATGGGCAACCAAGGGGGCGACCCCGGCCGTATTGCCGCCCAAATAGTGACCGGCGTGGGGTTTATCGGCGCAGGCTCCATTTTGCGTGACGGAAATAAAATTTCCGGCCTGACCACCGCCGCCGGAGTGTGGTTGGTGGCGGCTATCGGCATGGCGGTAGGATATGGGGAATATGTGTTGGCCTCCGTATTTGCTTCTTCCATTATGCTGGTGCAGTTGGGTGTGCGCAAAACCATCAAACTGCTGGAATTTGTTAAACATTACGACACGATTTATCTGGTCTGCACCCCCAAATGGGCGGTGGTGGACGATATTTGCCGCAAAATTGAACGGCAGCATATTTCCATCCTCAAACAAGAAGTGACCAAACAGGACAATTTTTTTGCCGTATCCATTACGGCTACTTTTACAGGACGGGAATTTTACAAAATTACCAAAGAATTATTAGAAATGCCGGATGTAAAATCCCTTTATAAATAGGAGCGCCTTTATGGCCGATGACCGTATACCGCTGACTAATATTCCCTTACAATATCAACCTTTTTTGCCTGCTTTGCAGGCCGCCGTACAATCCCCCGCAACGGACAACTCCGTGATTACCCGGTTTGAAAACACCTTTGCCGATTTAATGGGCGTAGATAACGCCCTGGCCTGCGCCGGGCCGGAAGCCGCCCTGCAACTGGCCGTTGAAGCCGCCGGTATTCAACCCGGGGATGAAATTATTACTTCGCCTTTCAACCGTTTAACGCACGCCCTGCCACATATTTCCTGGGTGTTTGCGGACGTATGCGCGGACACCTTAAACCTGGACGCGCACGACGTAGAACGCCACCTGACCAAAAAAACAAAAGCCATGATGCCTATGCATACATTCGGCTATCCGGCCGATATGGAAGCCCTCATGCACCTGGCGAACGAACACGGTTTGCAAGTGTTTGAAAACTGCGTACAAGCCCCGCTGGCGCAGGCCGACGGCGTGCGGGTGGGCAGTATCGGCGATATGGGTATTTTTGGCTTTACCCCGGCCGTGGCATTGGGGCAAAATACGCCCGCCGGATGTTTGATTACCAACGACGGCGCTTTGGCGCAAAAAGCCCGGCAAATTTTGGCGCAAAAAGTGTCCCTTCAAATGCCCGCCACGCAGGCCGCGCTGCTGCAAGCGCTCGTGCCGCAAGCCGTAGAAAACTGGATTGAAAACCGCCAAAAAGCGGCCGCCTGGTACGAAGAAGAACTGGCCGGCGTGCCGGTGCAGAGGCCGCCTGTTCCTCCGGCGGAAGTAAACCCCACTTATACCGCGTACGCCTTGCGCACGGAACGCGCGGAAGAATTAGTGGCTTTTTTGGCGAAACACCATATAGAGGCCGCCTTGGCGTTTGCCGGGTTTTCCATCCCGGACAGTTTGCCCTGCGCCCGCCACGCGCAAAAAGAAACGCTTTTACTGCCCATGTTCCCGGATATTACCCCGGAACAAGTGGAGCGCGTTTGCGGCGCCGTGCGTGATTTTTACGAAGAAGACGCCACCTTATAAACCAAAACCCGCCTGCCCGGCGGGTTTTTTACGTTCAGCTTATATTTTTATTGTTTGCGCCAACGCTTGAGGCACGGCAATACATTACGCATCATATCGTGCGCTTCCCGCGCGGTCAGCTCCGGGTGCGCCTGCAACATAAAAGGCACGCAAGTAGCAATCATTTCTTCCATGGTTAAATCGGCCGTGAAATCCCCATTTTTATAACAATAAATGCAATATTCCGGGTTGGGGGAGCCGTCCTCGTTCGTGCCCAATGCGCCGGCATCCACCAGCGGCATCCCGCAACTTTGGCAAAAAGTAAGTTTTGTTTCTTTCATACCAAAAGTATATCAAAATTTTTGGGTTGGGAAAAACACGCCGCGCGCCCCTTTCCTAAAAATTAGGAAAACTAACTTTTAATCCCCCCAAAACAGCGCCGGGGAGCCATTTGGCACGAAAAACGGCCCCGGAAAGCCGAAGAGTCAAAAAATCCTCGTCGGAGAAAATGCTTTTCTTTCAAAAACACCGCTATTTTTGATTTATTTATTTTTTACATATCGCACCAGCAAATTAAATAAAAACAAAAATTTGCCCATATTTTGCTTAAAATCAGGCTTTTTGCAGCGTTTTACAACCCGAACAAACAAAAAACCCGGAGGTTTTCCTCCGGGTCGTGCTAAAAACAGCATTTTTAAGGCTCTGTTATTTTTTTAAGCGGCCGGCAATTACATCCAGTTCATCCAAAGAATTATAATGAATAACCAGCGTGCCTTTTTTTACATTTTTACCGCATTTGATTTCAACCTTGGTGCCCAAAGCGGTTTGGAGTTCGTTTTCAAAAGAAACCACTTCCACCGGTTTGGCGGCTTTAACCGGCTTTCCGGCCGGAGCCATCAGGGCGCGGGCGGCATCTTCCGCTTGGCGGACAGAGAGTTTATTTTTTTGCAAGCGGGCAAACAAGGCCGCCTGTTTGGCCGGGTCCGCCACCATTAATAAGGCTTTTCCGTGGCCCTCGGTAATGGTGCCGTCTTGCAACGCTTGCTGGATTTCCGCCGGCAATTCCAATAACCGCAGGGCATTGGAAACCGCCGCTTTGGATTTACCGCAGTAAGAGGCCAAATCCGTTTGGGTCACGTCAAACTTATTCATTAAACTTTTGTAGCCCAAAGCGGTTTCTATGGGGTTTAAGTCCTCGCGTTGGATGTTTTCAATCAACGCTAGCGCACACATTTGTTTATCGTCCAAATGTTTATGGATAATGGCTTCAATCTCCGTCAGGCCCGCCAACTGGCTGGCGCGGAAACGCCGTTCCCCCACTACAATTTCATACTTATCTAACCCCGCATCATACACTACCACAATCGGCTGGGTCAGGCCGTGTTCCTTAATAGATTGAGCCAATTCGGCCAGTTTTTCATCATTAAAAACACGGCGCGGCTGAAAGCGGTTGGGTACAATTTTAGATACGGCAATTTTGGCTACGGTGTTTTCCCCCCCGGCTAACGGAGCGGGGTTTTCCACCATTTCACGGGTTTGTTGCAACAAGGCGCCAAGACCTTTTCCTAAAGCTTGTCTGGACATTTATTATCCTCCAAAATCATAATTACAGGCAGAAGGGCCTGCCATGAGGGCTTCTTTATAGCCGGAAACATCCGCCCCGCGGCGGGTTAAAAACTCGGCCGCTAAATCCACATACGCGGCGGCACCGCGGCAAACCGGGTCATAATCAAAAATAGATTGCCCGAAACTGGGGGCTTCGGCCAGGCGGATATTGCGCGGAATGGGCGTTTTGTACACTTTATCCCCAAAGAATTGGCTAACCTCGTGCAAAACTTGTTTAGAAAGGTTCATACGCGCATCAAACATTGTTAAAATACCGCCGTCCAGTTTCAAACGCGGGTTTAAGAATTGTTTGATTTTGCTAATGGTGTTCATAAAATGGGCCAAACCTTCCATGGCGTAGTATTCGCACTGGACAGGCGTAATAACAGAATCCGCCGCCATTAAGGCATTTAAGGTTAATAACCCCAAAGAGGGCGGGCAGTCTATTAAAATAAAGTTATACATTTTGCGCAAGGGGTTTAAGGCATCTGCCAACATATTTTCCCGCCCGCGCACGTTTACCAACTCCACTTCCGCCCCGGCTAAGTTTTTGCAAGCCGGCAAAACGTCCAACAATTCGTTAGAAGTCTGCCGGACTACATCTTGAAAAGTAGCCGTTTTGGTAAGCAGATGATAGACGGATTTTTCCCCCTCTTTCAACATAACCCCCAGGCCGGAACCGGCGTTGCCCTGCGGGTCAAAATCAACTAACAGCACATTCTGCCCGAGCATAGCCAGGGCATAAGCCAAATTAATAGACGTTGTGGTTTTACCCACGCCGCCTTTTTGGTTGGCAATACAAACTATTTCTCCCATGAAATCCTCCGTATATTATGTATATTAAACCATATAAACAGGCACTAAATCAATGCGTAAAAACAAAAAGTTTTCACGTGGAAACACCATTTCCGGGCTGTTTTCACGTGAAAACTATACCATTAAAACTTATTTAATAATGCGCCAGCGGGACACCGGCCAATGGATAAACCAGGCTTTTCCTTTAATGTTTTCCCGCGGCACCGGGCCCCAAAAGCGCGAATCACAGGAATTATCACGATTATCCCCCATTACAAAATATGTGTTTTCGGGCACGATTACCGGGCCAAAGTTATCACGCAGTTCCATACCCAGTTCATTATCCAGGCGGTGGGTTTTCCATAAGGCTTGATATTCCGCCATATCATATTCCCCCTCTTTGGGTACACGCTCCAATTCCTCATAGCGTTCGTAGGGTTGCCGGGACAGTTCTTCATCATTTAACCATACGCGCCCTTGCCGCACTTCCACTTTATCCCCCGGCATACCAATTACACGCTTTACAAAATCTTTCCCATACTGCACCCCCCCGCAGTTGATTTGCTCTTTATGGGTGGCCGGAAAGGTAAAAATAACAATATCTTCCCGCTCTACCTGCTTAAAAGGAAGAAAGTGTTTTTTGGTAAAAGGAACCCGAAAGCCGTACACCGCTTTATTTACAAACAAATGGTCCCCAATCAGTAGGGTGTTTTCCATAGAGGCAGACGGAATTTTGAACGCCTGCACCAAAAAGAACATCACTAAAGAGGCCACAAACCCGGCGAAATAAACCGTGTTTGCCCAATCTAAATCCTCTTTCATTATTTTTTGTTGGCGCGGAGTATCGGCCTGTAAGGCTCTTTTATAACCATACACCGCCAAACCCAATGTAATAATACCGGCGGCGCATTTTTTCCACACCGGGATAGGCGCTAAACCGCCCTCCCCCATAATAAACGCAAACACCCACCACACACAACTTAAAATAATAACCGTAAATACGGTATGCCACCAGGCAAAAGCCCGACGTGAATTTATTTTTTCCTTCCGTTTCAGCCACCGGGTCAGCCAAGTAAAAGCGTACATCACACACGCCGCAATAAACAATCTTTGTTCCATAGATACCTCTTTAATAAGTTTTCACGTGGAAACTATCCCACCAGTTTTTCGTAAGCCTTTTGATAGGCTTTGTTATTATCAATCAATTTTTGCTCGGCAATTTGCAAGGCGCGTTCCCCCATTTTTTTGCGTAAAGGCTCATTGACTGCCAGCTCCGTCATTACGCAACAAAGCAGGGTGTTGTCCCCCGGCTTACAAATAAATCCGCTTTGGCCATGCTCCACAAACCGGGGAATATCCCCCACATTGGTCACCAATGCAGGCAACCCCGCCGCCATAGATTCCAATAAAGAAAGCGGCAAACTTTCCACATTAGAGCTTAACACAAACACATCCGCGCCCGATAAAAACGCGCTGACATCTTGCTGTTGCCCCTCCAAAATTACCTTGCCGGTTAAATCATTAGACGCTATAAAAACTTCTATATTTTCCCGTTCCGGGCCGTCCCCCACCAACACCAACCGGGCTTGCGGGTGTTTGGAAAGCATTTGCTTAAACGCTTTCAACAGCGTTATATGGTTCTTTTCCGGCGATAAACGCGCCACACAAATAAATACGGTTTCCCGCAAAGAAACCCCCCACTTGGTGCGCACCGTTTGGCGTTTTTCAAAATTACGCGCAAAACGCTTACGGTCTATACTGTTAGGCAGTAAATAGACTTTACTTTTAAGATATTTCTGGTGCCCGATTAAGTATTGCGCCGTGGATAACGATTCCGCAAAGGAAATTTTGTCCAAACTTTTTAAGGTTCTATCCAGCGCTTGCAACAGATACGGCTGGCGCGACATATCAAAATGAGGCGTAGTCACTAACGTAAATTTGCAAGTATAGCGCACCAACCGGCATAATTCTATGGCGCTATATAACATGGCGTGTACAATATCCGGCTGAAAAGTTTTGATGAGTTGCCTTAACTTCCACACCTGGCCCGGGGTGGGGATAGACTGCATATCCAGGGTATCCACCCGGAACCCTTTTTTGATTAATTGGTTCGCCACCGCACCCGGCGTATGTAAAGAAAGCACCCGCACTTCGGCTTGGTGTTCTTTCATATACTGCGCCAACTGTGCCATGGCTTGTTCCGCACCGCCTACACAAGTAGTGGTAATAACATATAAAATTTTCATACAGTTATTATAGCAAGTTATAGCCCATTCCGCGCCGTATTCGGCCCACAAAAAAGCCCCCTAAAAAGAGGGCTTTTTTTAGTGTAAAAAAATGCTTAAATTTTAAGCGCTTTTTTCAAATCTGCGTTTTAACGCTAGTTTTGAGGGGTGAACTGGTCCTTACCTACCCCACAAACGGGGCAGAGCCACCCTTCCGGCACATCTTGCCACTTGGTTCCGGCCGCCACCCCATGTTCCGGGTCGCCCACCGCCGGGTCATACACATATCCGCAAATTTCACACACATATTTCACCATAATTTTTTTCCTCCCCTTTTATAAATGCGTTGCGCCCGCCGGGGTTTTACCTTTAATAACCGTATGGTAATATTCATACGTTAGCGGTATGCCCTGCGGTTGCAAGAGCCCGGCATCCGTGACATCCCCAATAAATAACGTATGGGTTCCCACGTCCACCGTGTGAGATACTTTTACTTCCATATAAGAAAGTGTATCCTGCTGAATAATCGGGCAGCCGGAAGGCCCTACTTGATAGGGCACCCCGGCCAATTTATCAAACGTACGCCCTGTACGAAAGCCAAACCGGCCGATAAACGCCAAATTGGTATTTTGCGCCAGCGGCATAGCGGCAAACTTACCGCTGTTTACAATATACGCATGGGTTAAACTTTGTTTATTGACCGAAATAGCCATTTTGGGCGGTTCGGCCGTCACCTGGAAAACGGTATTTACAATGAGTCCGTTTTTCTTTTCGCCGTCGGCGGCGGTGACGATATATAACCCGTAGGTAATGTAATTTAAGGCTTGGCCTTCTTCTTTAGGCAGCATACGCTCCCCCCGGTTTACTGTAATTTTTTGGCAACTTCTTTACTGACGGTTAAGCCTAATTCCCGGCAATTTTTAAGTACGGTTTCATCCGGCACAAATAAAGATTTTACCGCCGGAGCCACCACTTGTACGCCCATGGTTTCCAACATTTTGCCCAGTTCGTCTATCGGGGCCGGGCTCCAACCGTACGAGCCGAAGGCAGCGCCTACTAACCCTTTTTTGCGCAACCCTTTTAAGTAGCAAAGCACATCCGCCAGCGACGGGAAAATGCCGCTGTTTAATACCGGGCTCCCCACAATTAACGCGCTGGCGTCCAACAGTTCTGTGGCAATATCGCTGCGGTGGCAGGCGTGCATGGAAAGTTGTTTTACTTCCGTCCCCCCCTCCCGCAAGGCATCGGCAATTTGCACGGCCATTTTTTCCGTACTGCCCCACATGGTATCATACACAATAACGGCTTTATTTTTGGGGGCTTGCGCGGCCCATTTGGCATACAAATTAACAATTTTGGCCGGGTCTTTGCGCCATACAAAACCATGGTCCGGCGCAATAATACGCGGGGCCAAACCCATCTTTTTTACTTGGTCTAAAAAGCGCAGTACAATGTCGGAATACGGCAAAACAATGTTGGCATAATATTTTTCAGCCTCGTAGAGCCACATTCTTTCTTCGTTTTCATCATCAAATAATTTAGAGGTGGCATAGTGCATACCAAACACATCATTGGTAAATAATACGTTTTCTTTTTCCAGGTAAGAAAACATACTGTCCGGCCAATGCAACATCCGCGCTTCCACAAAGGAAATCGTATCTCCCCCCACATCAATTTTATCGCCGGTTTTAACGGTTTTTAATTTAAGCTCTTGGTGGAATTGGGCCGTAATGTCTTTCATCCCCATCGCCGATACATATACTTCTTCCGGCTCTATGGCGGCTACGGCTTGCGGCAAGGCGCCGGAGTGGTCCATTTCCGAATGGTTAGAGATAATAATTTTGATTTTTTTAGGGTCAATCACGCTTTGGATACGCGCCATCATTTCCCCATAAAATTCTTTTTTTACGGTATCAATCAGGGTGGGTTTTTCCCCTAATACTAAGTACGCATTATAGGTAGTGCCGCGTTTGGTGGAATACCCGTGGAAATCCCGTATATTCCAATCAATCGCCCCCACCCAGTACACTTTTTCTGTTATTTTTACAGCTTGCATAGATTCCTCTTTTTAATGAATATATAAATTTATTTCAGCTCACTCTGCCACAGGCCGTGCAAGTTGCAATACTCGCGCGCCAATACACGCGGGCTACTGCTCTTAAATTCCGCCACCGGTTTTTCCCCGGGTTTTAAGTATTTGCGCTGTACTTTGCCACATTCTTCGCAAATCAGTTCAATCCATTCAATATAATGGTTTTCCAACATGGGGTGTTCCGCACTGCCCACACGCACGCGGTAGCCGCCCTCTATTTTTTCAATGACCGGAACATGCTTTTCGGCCGCGCCGTCCGTCATACCCGGTTTTTGTAGTACCATCGCTTGCCCGCAGCAGACTAATTCCCCGCCGCCGGCATGTACCACTTCCACTATATTACCGCATACATTACATTTGTAAATCTCGTTTAATACTTTCATAACAGTCCCCTTTCCTGCTTAGGCAGGATTTTTTGCTTATTAATAATTTTTCTTATTTATTATATCAAACCTACTCATACATTACAAGTTTATTATAAAAAGACTTTATTTATTTTACAACCCTAAAAAGTAGTTAGTTTAGCCTTTTTTACCCAGTTCATTTTTGAAATCCACCCTTTTTTGGTTATTTTAAGGGGTGGGGGTGGTTGGGATAGCCCTAAAAATTAAAAATCAAAATTTCACGCCTTTTTACGCTCCGAAACGCCATTTTTACTTTTTTTATCATTGACGAATCTTTATTAGAATTTGTATGATATAAGAAATATTTTTTCCGGTGGAACAACGAAGTGGATAATACAAGCCAAAACAATATTCCGGCTCCTATTTTAACCGAAATTGAAACTATCTTGGGTACAGACAGCTTTGATATGTGGCTGCGCCCTGCCGTATTTAATTATGAAGGCACCGTGCTATCGGTGGAATTACCCAGCCAGTTTTGGGGTAAAACAATTAAAGAGCGCTACGAACATATTATTAAAGATGCGTTCTTAAAACATTTAGGGGTGGAAATTACCGTTAATTACATTATTAAAGAACCGGCCCCTACGCCGGTAGTTCCCCCCGCGCCGGGGCAAACCACCGCTTTTACGCAAGTGGCCCCGGTGGTAAAGCCCAATCCGTTTGTATCCAACTTAAACACTTCGTTTACGTTTGATAATTTTATTGAATCCCCCGCCAACCGCTTTGCCTACCGCATGGCGGAAGCGGTGGTGAATAAACTGGGCAACCGGGCCAATAACCCGCTGTTTATTTACAGCACCCCGGGGTTAGGAAAAACCCACCTTTTGCACGCTATCGGCAATAAAATTTTACAAACCAATCCCAACGCGCAGGTACTTTATAAATCCAGCGAAGAATTTGTAAACGATTACGTCAATTCCGTGATGAATAAAGACCAGGAAGCGTTCCGCAAAAAATACCATAGTTTGGATTGTTTTTTAATGGACGATATCCAATTTGTAGTGGGTACCACCAAAGTAGGCAGTGAACAGGAATTTTTCTATACGTTTAATGCGTTGTTCGGCAACAATAAACAAATTGTGCTGACGTCCGACAAAACCCCGCAGGAACTGCAACTGGAACCGCGGATGTCCTCGCGCTTAATGTCGGGCATTGTGGCGGAAATTAAACTGCCCACGGTGGAAACGCGTATTGCTATTTTGCGCCAAAAACGCGACAGCATTAATTTTGATATTGGGGATGATGTACTGGCTTTTATTGCCGAAGGCATCCAAACCAACATACGCGAACTGGAAGGCTCTTTTTTCAGTTTAGTATCTTTTTGCACGGCCCACGGCATTACGCCCACCATTGGGGTAGCGCAGGAAGTATTGGCTGATGTTTTACAGCAGGAAGAACAAAAACTGGCCATTAACGTCAATTTGATTAAAAAGGTGGTAGGAAAGCATTTTAAGATTAATATGGAAGACTTTAATTCCAAACGCAAAACGCAATCCATCACCTGGCCGCGCCAAATTGCCATGTATTTAGCCACGGAGCTGACGGATTTATCCTTGCCGGAAATCGGGCGGGAATTCAGCCGGGACCATAGCACGGTAGTACACGCGCGGGATTTAATTAAAGAAAGAGTAGATGCAGACCCGTTTTTTACAGCCGAAATAAACCAAATTATTTTGGATATTAAGGCTGTGGATAAAAAGTAAATAAGTTGTGTATAACCCCTGTGGATAAATTAAAAACGGGGGTATAACAGTTTTAATTGTGGAGCGTGTTTATAGAATAACCGGTTTATGCACACACATAACCACCGGCGGCGTATAGGCCAATCCACACAATAAACACTATCAACAGGATATTAATAATAGGATTAATTGTATGAAAATAAATATTACTAAAGAAACCTTTTTGGAAGGAATCCAGATTGTTTCCGCGGGTACTTCCGCCAGAACCACGCTCCCTATTTTGCACAACTTCTTATTGGAAGCCAAAGACAATAAATTAAAATTGGTGCGTACGGATATGGAAATGGCCACCGTGCATTATGTAAATGCGGAAGTGGAAGAAGAAGGCAGCATTACCGTACCTATGAAAGAATTTTCGGATATTATTAAGAACTTGCCGAACGATAAAGAAATCAACCTGTATAGTGATGAGAATAACAAATTCCACATTAAATC
The DNA here is from genome assembly GCA_900540405.1 of Candidatus Avelusimicrobium faecicola. Lineage (GTDB taxonomy): Bacteria > Elusimicrobiota > Elusimicrobia > Elusimicrobiales > Elusimicrobiaceae > Avelusimicrobium > Avelusimicrobium faecicola. The sequence goes on from UQFW01000010.1 coordinate 23,650, forward strand.
CGGCAAGAGTAAATTTTGGGTAATCGGCACGCCTAAAAGCGAATACCCGGCCATCCCGGAAATAGAAAAAAACAACAGCGTATCTATGGACCCCATGGAGCTTAAAAATATGGTGGAAAAAACGGCTTTTTCCGCTTCCACCCAGGAAACCCGCTATATTTTGAACGGCCTTTTGTGGAATAACACCGCCGATAAGTTTGAAATTGTAGCTACCGACGGCGGGCGTTTGGCGCTGGCCACGCACCCGGCGTTGGAAGGTTCCCAGGAATTTAAGATTATTATTCCTACCAAAATTTTAAGCGAAGTCTGCCGCTTTATTGCTATTGCCAAGCCGGAAAAAGACACCCGCATTACGGTCAACGTGTCTTCCAACCAAGTTAGCTTTTGCATGAACGAAACCACGTTTATTTCCCGCTTGATTGAGGGGAACTTCCCCAATTACAACCAAGTAATTCCCACCAAAAAGAATATGGGTTTTGAAGTGTTCACTAAAGATTTATTGGCTTCCACCCGCCGTTCCGCGTTATGCTCCGGGGAATTTGGGGCTACCGTAAAATATAAAGTGGAAAACAACGCGATTGTGGTGACGTCTAACTCCCAAAATATGGAATTTGTGGACGAACTGCCCATTGAATATACGCAAGACCCTTTTGAGGCGGCTTTTAACCCGGCTTTTATTATTGATGTACTTAAAAATGTCAGCGCGGAAAAAGTTTCTTTTTCCTTTGTAAACGCTTCCCAGCCGGTGCTGATTGAGCCGGTGGGGGACACTACTTTTAAGTATGTAATTATGCCGGTGCGGGCCTAATTATGCGGTTCGGCCAGACACCCCGCAAAGCCTGGCACAGCGCGCAAGAATTGGCGCGCCCGTTTAGTGCGTTAAATGTGCGCTTAAATAACTTGATGGTGCTGGACCATGTGTGGACGCGCCTGACCGGCCCCAAAGGCCGTTTTTGGGCGCTCCAAGCTGTTAAGGGCAATACGTTGTATGTAAAAGTGACGGCCAGTGTGGCCCGCAACGAATTACTGGCCCAGCGGCCCGCATTAATCCGGGAACTGAATAAACATTTTGAAAGACCGTGGATTCACAAGATTGAAATTTTGTAGTTTTTGCCATACTCAAACAAGGAGCCTGTAATGACTGAAGAAGAAAGAGAGAAGGATTATGATTCTTCCAAAATTACCGTTTTAGAAGGTTTGGAAGCGGTGCGCAAGCGCCCGGCCATGTATATCGGTTCTACCGGTTTACCGGGGTTGCACCACTTGGTGTATGAAGTGGTGGATAACTCCGTGGACGAAATTTTAGCCGGCGGCGCCACCACCATTACCGTCACCATTAAAGACGATATGACCTGCTCCGTGCAGGACGACGGGCGCGGTATTCCGGTAGACGTAATGAAAGGGGCCAAAGACCCCAAGCTCCGCTCTAAATCCGCCCTGGAAGTGGTAATGACGGTTTTACACGCCGGCGGTAAGTTTGATAGTGGCGCTTATAAAGTTTCCGGCGGTTTGCACGGGGTGGGTGTGTCCTGCGTGAACGCCCTTTCCGAAACGATGGAAGTGGAAGTCCGCCGCGACGGCCACGTTTATTTCCAGCGCTACCACCGCGGTAAGCCGGAAGACAAAGTGCAAGTCATCGGCGATACCCACGAACACGGTACCAAAGTGACGTTCCACGCGGATAAAGAAATTTTCGGCGATGTTTCTTTTTCTTATGAAACCATCGGCAACCGCTTGCGCGAACTGGCTTTCTTAAACGCGGGCGTAAAAATTATTTACACGGATGAACGCAAGGAAGATAACCAATCCGTCACTTTCCATTTTGAGGGGGGAATTTCCCAGTTTGTCACTTACCTGAACACCAATAAAACGGTGATTAACCAGGAACCCATTTATTTAACCAAACAAGTGGGGGATAATTATATTGCGTTTGCTTTGCAGTATAACGAGGGTTATTCCGAAAATATATTTTCGTTTGTGAACAACATTCACACGGTGGAAGGCGGTACGCATTTAAGCGGTTTCCGTTCTTCGCTTACCCGCATTATTAACGAATATATTAAAAACAATAACATTTCCAAACATAAAGATATTTCTGTGGGCGGGGATGATATTAAAGAAGGTTTAACGGCGGTTTTATCCGTTAAAATCCCGCACCCGCAGTTTGAGGGGCAGACCAAAACCAAGTTGGGCAACTCGGAAGTGGAAGGCATTGTACGCTCCGTAGTGGGGGAAACGCTGGCTACTTTCTTTGAAGAAAACCCCAAAACCGCCCGCGCTATTTGCGAAAAGTGCGTCGGCGCCGCCGTGGCGCGTGAAGCCGCCCGCAAAGCGCGTGATTTAACCCGCCGCAAAGGCGCGTTGGAAGGCGGCGGCCTCCCCGGCAAACTGGCCGATTGCCAAGAAAAAGATGCCGCCAAGTGCGAAATCTTCCTGGTAGAAGGGGACTCCGCAGGCGGTTCCGCCAAACAAGGGCGCGACCGTGTTTTCCAGGCTATTTTGCCGTTGCGCGGTAAAATTTTGAACGTGGAAAAAGCCCCGCTCGTTAAAATCTTATCCAGCGATACCATCCGCGACTTAATTGCCGCCGTAGGTACCGGCGTGGGCGAAGGGGACGGCGGATTTGATATTTCCAAACTGCGCTACCACAAAATTATTTTAATGGCTGATGCTGATGTGGACGGACAACATATTTCCACCCTGCTGCTTACGTTCTTCTACCGCCAGTTGAAACCGCTGATTGAGGGCGGGCACATTTATTTGGCCCAGCCGCCTTTGTATAAAGTGAAAAAAGGTAAATCGGAACAATATCTGCAAACCGAAGACCAAATGCAACAATGGCTGATGAAAGAGGGCCTTGCCAGCGTGACGGTGACGGATATGGATAAAAACACCGTATTGAGCGGGGACCAACTGAAAGATTTGTTAAAAGTCTTGCGGGATGTGGAAGATATTTTGGGCAAACTGGAAATCAAAAACATTACCTTAAATGACTTTTTGGCTTTCTTGGCCGAAGGGCGCGTGCCGCTCTACCGCACGCCGTTGCAAAGCGGCGGCTTCCGCTATTATTATACGGAACAGGAATACCGCGATTACGAAAACCAATATATGCAGGAAAAACGGGCCGAACTGGAAGCCGACGGCGTGGATACCACCACGGTTTCTAACGACAGTTTGGTGCCGGAACACCAATCCTTATTTGAATTTGGCAAACTGTTAGCGGCTGAAAAGAAAATGGAAACCTTTGGGTTTACTTTCAAAAACTACCCGGTTATTGAAAACGAAAAAGAACGCATCCACCCGCTGTTTAAGGTAAATAACGGCAAGACGGATGCGCTGGTATACAGCCTGGCGGAACTTTTACACGCGGTCAAAGAAGCCGCTTCCTCCGGGGCCACCATTCAGCGCTACAAAGGTTTGGGGGAAATGAACCCGGAACAACTTTGGGAAACCACCATGGACCCGGCCAAACGCAAGTTAATTCAAGTAAGAATTAACGACGCGGCCGATACGGAACAGGCGTTTACTATGCTAATGGGGGACCGTGTGGAACCCCGCCGCGATTTTATCCAATCGCACGCCTTGGAAGTAAAGAACTTGGACATTTAACCCACCCAGCCGGGTATTACCGTACCCGGCCGGGCTAGATTTTAGCCGGATTAGGAGATTTTTAGCATGAGCGAAGAAACAAACAATCAGCCGCAAGCCCAAAACGCGAATGTGGACTTGTTTGGCAACATTCAAGAGCGTGATATCGCGGGAGAAATGCGGTCCTATTACATTGATTACGCCATGAGCGTTATTGTGGGCCGCGCCTTGCCGGATGTGCGCGACGGCTTAAAGCCGGTACACCGCCGTGTACTGTATTCCATGAACGAAATGGGCTTGAAATACAACAAAGCCTACAAGAAATCCGCCCGTGTGGTAGGGGACGTATTAGGTAAATACCACCCGCACGGCGATACGGCTGTATATGATACCTTAGTGCGTATGGTGCAGGACTTTTCCCTGCGCAAACCGTTAATTGACGGCCAGGGGAACTTCGGTTCTATTGACGGCGACAGCGCCGCCGCTATGCGTTATACGGAATGCCGCTTACAGCGCATTGCCGACGAAATGCTTAACGATTTGGACAAAGACACCGTCAAAATGATTCCCAACTATGACGGCTCTTTGCTGGAACCGTCCGTCTTGCCGGGCAAATTGCCGGCACTGTTGGTAAACGGTTCTTCCGGTATTGCCGTAGGTATGGCTACCAATATTCCTACCCATAACCTGGGCGAAGTGTGCGACGGTATTATTGAATACATCAAAAACCCGAACATTTCCACCAAGGATATGATGAAGATTATTAAAGGGCCCGATTTCCCTACCGGCGCCATTATCCGCGGTACAAAAGGCATTTACGAATATTTTGAAACCGGCCGCGGCAGTGTAAAAGTGCAGGCCCGCACGGAAATTGAAGAACGCAAAGGCGGGCGCGAAGCCATTATCGTGACCGAAATTCCGTACCAAGTGAATAAGACTTCGTTAATTGAAACGATTGTCGGTTTGGTGCGTGATAAAAAGATTACCGATATTTCAGACATCCGCGACGAGTCGGACCGCCGCGGTATGCGTTTGGTAATTGAAGTAAAGCGCGACGGAAATGCCCAAGTGGTGCTGAACCACCTGTTCAAACATACGCAGTTGCAAACTTCCTTCCCGGTAAATATGTTGGCGATTGTAGACGGCCGCCCGCGTATTTTATCCTTAAAAGAAGTAATGAAAGCCTATGTAAAACACCGCAAGGAAATTATTACCAACCGCACTAAATTTGACTTAAACAAAGCCCAACGCCGCGAACATATTTTGCAAGGGTTGTTAATTGCTATTGCCAATTTGGACGAAGTTGTTTCCATTATCCGCAATTCCAAAGACCCGACCGAAGCCAAATTTAAGTTGATGAGCCAGTTTAGCTTATCGGAATTACAGGCCCAGGCTATTTTGGATATGCGCTTGCACCAGTTGACCCAACTGTCTGCGGACGCTATTGCCAACGAACAAGCCGAACTGTTAAAACTGATTGCCGAACTGCAAGGCATTTTGGCCGACCCGCAAAAGATTTTGGATATTATCGTCACAGAACTGACCGAGCTGAAAAAGAACTATGGCGACCCGCGCCGCACGGAAATCGGTGTGGATATGACGGACTTTTCTATGGAAGATTTAATTGAAAAGGAAGACGTCGTCATCACTATTTCCAACGACGGCTACGCCAAACGCATCCCGTTAGATACTTACCGCAGCCAAAACCGCGGCGGCAAAGGGATTATCGGCGGTAAAACAAAAGAAGAAGACTTTATGGAACACCTGTTCGTCACGTCTTCCCACGCCACTATT
>UQFW01000011.1 GCA_900540405.1 Candidatus Avelusimicrobium faecicola
TCCTCGGCCGCCTGTTTATCATTTTGATATTTGGCGTATTCCACACAGGCTTTATCAAATTCGTCCAGTTTGTCGTCCAAATTAAGCGTGGTACACTGGCCCTCCCGGTTGTTTTTATAGGAAAATTCCATCATACATTTTTCGTTTAATTTATCGTAATTTCCCTTTACGCTTTTGCACGACGTGCGCACATCCGCCAACGCCGTGCGCCACGCGGAAACTTTGCTCGGCTTATCGCAATCCGCCGGGAAATTGGGGAACGTGCCTTGCAGGGCATTTACTTTGCTTTTCACATCATTTACGGTATTGTTAATTTCCCCGCCGTAATTTTTGGCCGCTTGTTCACATTCCATTTGGCGTTTTTCCTGCAATTTGGCGTTGCCCACATCCGCCACTACGTCATCCGCCTCCAGCCCGGCCATGGCAATCCCGCCCGAGGCGGTAAAAATCTTTTGCGGCATATCGGACCCCACTAACCCCGCCGCCGCCAATGTTTTTTTGAGCGGCACTTGTTTGGCACGGTGGGATGCCTGGCTGGTCAGCCACACATAGCGGAAATCCGCCACCGCACCGCGGGAATTTTCCAAATTCATTAACGCCGCACCGGCGCCGCCCAGTTTTTTATCTAAGGTCACGGTTTCTTCGCGCATGGCTTTCCTCAAAATATCGTTTTTCCAATCCGAATGAACAGACCCCACTATATTGGCTTTTAATTTTTTCAAATTTGCACTGCCGTTATACGCATTTTTGGGGTCCCGCGCAATAGCGTTGGAATCCGTACCGTAATACATATCCGGCTGAACTTTGGCGGAGGCTTGCGCATCTTGGCTTAACGCATTTAATTTACCAGCGCGGTTAAACCGCACCCCTTTGTTTTTTTCCTCCTCCGCCCCGGTTCTGGATGCCCCTTTTACTTGGTCTGTGGTTTTGCCTTGCCCTTTTAAGGAGGCATTAACCGCGCGCATATCAATCAAAGAAGATGACCCACTCCCCACCGCGCCGTATGCCCCGGCCCCGCGGGCTAAAGCATCAAAGCGGCCCGGTTGAGAGGAAAACACAAAATAAGCGTTTTTTTCCTGGCGGGCGTGCGGGCCGCGCTCGTCGTCGGCCCAGTAAAATAACGCTTTTAGGAAGGAAATAGACGCCATTTGCTCCTCACTATATCCCATAGCGCGGGCCAAGGCGGATAAAACAGGAATATTCTTTACATTCGGCACACTGCTTACCCCCAAAAACAGCAACAGGAGCAAGAGGAGCGCATACATTTTTTTGGAAAAAAGCGGTTTCTTTTTAGCCGGGGTTTGCGCCTGTGCCTGCGACGGGTGGCCCGCCGGCGCCGTTTGCGGCAAGGTATGGGCAGAGCGGGGCGCAGGTTGCGCGGTTTGGGCAGGCGCGGCGGACGAGCCCGCGGGAGCCGCAGAAATTGGCGTTTGCGAGTTTTTCACGCCCGGAGCAGATACACCAACCGCCCCCGAAGGACTACCTTGCGGGGGTTGGTTTTTAGGTTCCCCTGTATGCGGGGCAGAATCCGGGGGCAGTTGGTCTACCATAAATCAAAACTCCTAATAAGTACCCGGCCCGTTCTGTACCCGGGCGCGGTGTTCCCATTGGAACTTTTGGAAACGCTGTTCGCGCTCCAAGCGTTCCTGTTTTTGGGTCTGGTATTCGTTCAGCTCGCGCGTGGCTTGCTGGTATTGGGCATCAAAATACAGCCAAATAGAAAAGCAAGTCAGCACGATGACGGCCAAAATAACAATGCCGCAAAAACGTCTGAATTTTAAGTTAGCTTTACCGGGCATTATTTATTACCATCCAATTTTTGGTCTGCTTTATCTGTGGAAGAACCGCTATCTTGCCCCAAGGCTTTTGTTTCTTGAATAAGCTGCTGTCCGCCACCCATTGCAGTACCCACCGCCGACACAGAGCCGACCACACCGCCACCAAAAATACCGTTAATTTTACTAGCCAACCCGTTCACAAACGTACCCACGGATTTTAAGTAAGAAATAGCAATTAAACCTGCCAACGCGGGTCCCACAAACATACTGGCCGTGGTAATACCGGAACCGCCCCATTTTTTCATATATTTGATAGCATCCGCCATAAATACACCGATAGCGGCAATCATAATAGCCCCTAATGCAATAGCGGCCGCCAATGCCCAAATAGAGTGAGGACCGGGCTTTCTGGCGGTGCGCATTAAAGCAGTAATGGCAAACATCGCCGGAATGGTTAAGAAAATCAAGGAAATCATAGATTTCATCAACCGTTGGCGGTGCTGTTTGCGCTGTAATTCCCGCAAAGTTAAATCGTTCAAGCTCTGTTCCGCCTTGCCGCGGGCTTTTACCGCCGCCGCAGAAAAATCTTCAGAGGCCGTCCCTTCGGAAAGCGCTACGCCGTTTTCCACCGCAATCCCGCCGGAGTTTTGGGAGCTGGCCAAAAAGGCACGGCTGCCCTCGTTAGCGGCACGGTATTTGTTTTGGGAAATTTCCACCGAGCGTTTAGCAATTTGGTTTAAGGTGCGGCCGTCGCCCGATTGCATACCGCGCCCGGCACGCCCGCCGCGGGTGTCACCAAAATTAGCGGAGCCGTTCCCCATTTTGGCCCCGGCATAAGCCACGGAACCTTGCGGCATAGCGCCGGAAATTTTGTAGCCCTCTACCGAGCCTAAAGAATTACCGCTCCGGTTGGAATTGGCGCCGTTCACGCCGTTGCGCCCGGCCGGGGAAGAACCGCCAAACGTGTTTCCGGTTGCACCGCCGGAAGCCGTAGCCATTACCCCATGTTGCGCGGCGGCCGCCGCACGGGAAGCCCCCGCGTTGGCCGCGGCATTCATCGCCGCCCCATTGGCTTGCGCTCTGCCGCCCCAAGCAACGGCCCCGTTATTACCGCCTAAACCTTCGTTGCGGCCTGCCGCGGCGCGCGCTTGCGGATTTACCCCGCCCGCATGTGCGCCGCCTACACGCCCGGCGCCGATTTTGTCCACGGCGGACAAACTGGCATCTGCCGCGGCCCAATCGGACCCGCTACCGGAACCGTCGGAACTGTTCGCGCTGGTAATACCCTGGGCGCCGGCGATATTAATGGTGTTTTCCCGCCCGAATGACGCGGCGTCATCCGCATTACGGCCGGATTGCCCCATTACATACGCGCGGGTAGGGGTTTTATCGGCCGGTTGGCCGTCCCCACTGCCCAAATATACCACGCCTGCGGCCGCGCCGCCCAAAACGGCTGTTAAAGCCACTTTTTGAGGCAGGCCCATTACAAATTTGCCGGATTTACTTTTTAAGAAAGTAAACAAGTTCATAACATCCTCCGTTCTAATGGCCATCCGCTAACGCAGTTGGTCCATAAAATTCATAGTTTTGCTGGGCGCCGGGTCCGCTTTAGGCTGAATAGCGGCCCAACGCTGTAATCTTTGGGTGGTTTCCTGGCGCTGTTCATACGCTAACTGCTTGCGCTGTAAGTCCTGCGATAAGGAATGATACGACATTCCAAAAAACAACATCGCCCCAAACGCCACCAATCCGAGCAACAAATAAATATGGCTCATACGGTCTAATTTACGCCATTCTTCCGGCGTTAAAAATTCTTCTTCTTGCATAGAGCCCCCTTACTTAATGTCGTCCTGCCGGAAACGCTCCATATCCCGGTGCGCGGCATCACTGGAAGAAACCCCTTCATCTACATTTAAGGTACCTTCGTTGGACACGGCCGAACTGCGCACCGTTCCCACATCCGCCCCGGTTTCTCCCCCTTTTCTATGTTTCAGGTCAGACTTGGTAAGTTTCTGCCCGTAGCTCTTAAACAAAGCCGGGATAAACTTTACCGTCAAAATTAACCAACCGCCTGCACCTGCTTTAGCCGCCGATTTTAAGATTCTAACCAAATTGCCGTATTTGCGGCCGGTATTACTGCGGTCCCCGTATTTTTCGTTATATTCTCTGGCTTTGCGGTCGTAGCGTCTGAATTCCTTTTTGAAAAACAGCCAACCGAAGTACGGAATGGTGAAACCCATACACAAAATGGTGGCGGACAGCAAGCCCCAAAAGTTTTTCCGCAAGGATTTACGCGCATCCTTAAATTCTTGTTCCGCATCCATTAAATTATCCATTTTGGTATTTAAGCCGCGCAAAGCGCCGGAAGCATCCCCATAATCGGACGACGTGGCCCCTTGCCCGGTGCTTACTTCATTCCCGTTTAAGGTAATCCCGCCGGAATTGCGCGTACTGGCCAAAAAGGCACGGCTACCTTCGTTTGCGGAGCGGCTGGCGTTGCCTGCAATTTCGGCAGAGCGTTTTGCCATTAGTTCCAAACTGCTAAAATCACGCGAGTTTTGTCTTTCGCTTATTTTGCCCCCAAAGTTGGCGCGGGCGCGCAAATTGCGGCTGTTGGGAATTGCGGCCCCTTCATGCCCGGCGCCGCTAATGGCGGGGGCAGAATCGGAACGCCTACCGTTTTTGCCGGAATCCACACTGCCGGGCATTCCTACAAAAGTGGGCGAGCCGGAAGCACCGTCCGGCATGGCAAACCCGCGCGAGGCCAGGGCCCCACTGCGCCCCACTGCGCCCTGCACTCCGGCGGCCGCGGCTAAGGCGGCGGCATCCGCATTGGCTTTACCGGCGGCGGCCGCATCTTTGGCTTGTTTCAAAGCCGCTTCTTGCATGGCTTTGATTTGTTCCGGGGTCATGGCTTCTATTTTTTTGTTGCCCAACCCTTCGTTTAGCCCACCCAGCGGGGCAGCCTCCGGCCCGGAGGCCCGGGTTTCGGCTTCGTACCGGGCGCGTTCGGCCGCGGCGCGTTCTTCTTCCTGCTGGCGCAAATATTCGGCCTCCCGCTGTTGCATTTCTATTGCTTTAGAGGGGGCGGCCCGGAAAGCGGTTTGCTGGTTTTCCCCCCGGCCGTATTGGCCGCTGGTGGAAGAGGACACATAAACCACTTCGTCCTGTTGGTAGCCCAAGGAGTTGAAAGCGTTATCCGCACCGGAATCCGCCCCCAACATTTGCCAAGCGACCACGCCGCCAACCCCCACAGCGGCGGAAGCGACTATTGCTTGTGTGGTGGTAAGTGCGGCTTTACCCACACGGCCCGTCAATAATTTTAAGATATTCATAACATCCTCCAAATAAAACGGTTAAACACACTTCCCTTTTTTACTATCATACTTTTGGGAAGAAGGACACTTTATAGTTGCATTATTATTTGAACTTGGAAAAGGCGTATTTCCGACCGCATTTCCCACAATATTGCCCGAGGAGTCCCCCCGATGTGCGTTTTTATGTCCTAAATACACGGAACTGCTTTCAATTTGATTACTCCAACCGCTAAATTTTTCGCGCGCCTCACTCCGGGTCATAGAGCCATTGTTTTTACGATAGCCGCGTTTATTACTATACCATGCGGTGTATTCGGAAGCACCTTTTCGGTCTATCGCGCCCCATTTGCTTTGAAAGTCCGCATCACTCAAAGACTTATTATTAGCATCTATTCCTAATTCAGAAATCGTTTCAGCTTTTGCACGGCTACCCGCTTGGGCATTTGCCGTTAAACCATTAATTTGATTGCTAGCCCACTGTTGCGCTAAATTTAAGCCCATATCTAATAATTTGCCACCTAACATACTCCAAAAACCCTGTCCTTCGGCCAATTTTTCGGCTTCTTTTTTATCGCGGGATTCTTGGGCTTTTTCGGCCATGGTATCATCCAAACCGCTCAAATCGGCCGATTCCGCCTCGTCATAATTTATGCCTTTGCTTTCCCCCAACGGCACGCCGTTGGAATCCGTACCAAAACCACCCTCCACGTTGGAGCCTAACAACGCTTTGCGGGAATCCACCGCTTTGTTGGCCCCGCGCGCCGCCGCCCGGCTGGCCGCATTAAAACGGGTCAACGCCTGTTTGGCATTTTGCGGCTTAAACGGGGTTTCGTTCCCTTTGCTATCCCGTTGGAACGGCGAAAAATCCCCCCGCATGGTGCCACCGTAAGTGGCGGAGGTGTTCCCCCCGCTGGCAGAGGCCATGGAACCACTGGCGGAAAAAGAGCCTATTTGCGTGGGCGTACCCTGCCCGCCGCCGCGCCGCCGCCCCGTATAGCCGGAGCCGTAAGAGGACGAATTATAACTGCCGGAGCTATCCGCCGCCGCGCCGGCTGATGCGGCGCTTTCCGCCGCCTCTTTGGCGTCTTCCTCTTGGCGCTCTTTTTTATCGGCCGGGGAATACAGGGCGCTGATGTTGTTGTTCTTCATATCCGGGTATTTGGAGGCTAACAAATAGTTTTCCGCCTCGTCATTTAAGAAAGGCATTTGCGCCAAGTCATACCCGCGGGCGTTCAAATTATCCAAAGAGTCATCCGCCCCGCCGCCGGCCACGCTGGCCAGCGTTAGGAGCGCCACCAAACACACAACCCCTATGGCCCCATAGGTGTATGCTTGTTTTTTATCCATGTGGTTTAGCTTTTTGAACACCTTGCCCGCCACACCGGAAGAAGCCTTAAAATTAAACATAAAAACCCCTCTTTACACGATATAAAAATTACTCCTGTCGGCCCGCACGCCCCAAAACGCGCGCCCAAACACAGAGTTTCAAATTGCGGCACCCAAAAGGTGCTACTTTTAGTATAGGCAACCAAGAGCCCCTTGTCAAGGGCAAACGCATTAATCCGGCTGAATGTACGGAATTACGCGGTCGTTCTTGCCGGCCCACTTTTCAACCTTAATGGCGCCGCCGGTATCACACAGGTATTCATACCCGCGGAAACAGCGTTCGTCATTCTTACAAACGGCAAATTTATCGTAATTGCACAAAAAACGGATACGCGGCGGTTTTGTATATGCCGTCAATACCACTTTCGTCCAAGTACCGGAGGTGATAATCTCCAAATTAAAGCGGTTTAAGCTCAAAAAGGTGCGCATACCGGCATTGTTAAAGCCCAAATAATCTTCCACCTTTTTTTTGATGTCTTTTTCCAAAAAGCGTTTATTCCAGGTTTGCATGGCATCCGCTTCGCCCGATTGCAACTGAAAGCGCCGCGCCGCATAAAACGCCGCAATTTCCATTTTTTGGTTGAGTACCAGCAGGCCGAAAATCTTAATAATAAAAATGGCAAAAATAACAAACAGCGGGAACAGCAGTACCACCTCGGTAGTGGCCTGCCCGGAACGGCGGCGAAGAAAACGTAAGTTCATCATCAGGGTTTCATCCGAATACTATATTTAGATATGGGGTTGGGCCACACACAGTTATTATTACTGCGCGGGCACTGGATACCCACTTGCGTACGCACTTTGGGTTTGTACTTAAATGTTAAATTGATATTAAAGTTGTTTAACGGCAGTTGGTAAGGCTGCTGTAAAATAATCCCGTTGCGTAATTTTTTAAGGCGGTCCCGGCTGGACGGCTCCAAATATGCAAATTGGAACAGCGGGCGGTTGACGTCTTTAGACATAGTTAAGTCAATTGCATAAGCGTCCGTCATAGAAGTACCTATATCTTCGGAAAAATACGCACGCACTTTATCAATTTCAAATGGCTTAGTGGAAATATTCAAATACCCGGCCATGGTGGCGGCGCTATCCCGCGCACAGTTGGATTGGCTCTTGCAAGACGGGGAGTTCAAATAATACGCTTCCCGAAACATACGGGCATTGCGCGACGTATCCACAAAAGAGTACGTCTGCGATTGGTAAATCTGCCCCAACAAAATATACGCCGTAATGTATTGTTTAAGCGACGGAATACCAATTGTGGTGGACGGAAAAAAGTTGGTATCGGCAATTTCTTTACTGGTCAGCACATAGAAACCGTCTTCATCTGCCGAGTCACTGGGCAATTCCTTATTCCAATTTTTACGGCGGCCTGCATAATAAGCATAGTCCCAATCGTTAGACGTGGGGGCAGGATTAGGATTGTTGCCGGCATCTTTACCGTGGTTGGGCCCCAACGCCGGGAAAGCCCCCGCCTGGTAAAACACATCAAACACCGTATACTGCCCTTTAGAGCCAGCCGCACCCTTGGGGGATAAAAAATCGCTGTTATAGCTTTTCATCACGCGGTAGGGCATATTGCCGTTGGTATAAGCCACCGCGTTTAAGTAGGTGGATAGAGAGGACATCTGGCTGTACGCGGCGTTATCCAATGCAAACTGGTTGCGGATTTTATACATGGATACTTTAGAGGTTTCAAACAAGAGGTAAATAACCAAAATAAAAATGGGCGCCAAAAGCACCGCCGGCAAAAGTATTTGCGCGCGGTTGTTTTGTACGGCCTTTACGGCGGCCCGCCCCCACTGTTTGAACATTTTTATTAGTACCCCAATAACATACCGATAAACGAAAAGAAAATGCGGACAATATCTTTATTAAACGCCATCATAAAAGCGGACAAAACGACCAGTATAGTCCCCAACATAAGGACATACTCTATGGTTGCCTGGCCTTTACGGCCGGACAACCCGGCCGTGAACCGCTTTTTTAACCGCATATTACGCACCGTAATCGTCCGGCACATGGTTGCCCTCGGACGATATAAGCCCCTTTTCTATGGCTTTTACCACCGCTTCCGTGCGGCTGCTTACGCCCAGTTTATGGAACGCACTGTTTAGGTGGTTTTTAATGGTTTTTACACTGCAATCCAATTCTTTGGCAAGCTCTTTGTTGCTCATGCCTTTGCCTAACAAATCCATTACTTTAATTTCCGTTTTGGTAAGCGTGGCTTGGGAAGGCATATTGCCGTCCCCCATTTTGCGTAAACCGTGCAACAGTTTACCCATTAATTGTTGGGGAATCATCAGCCCTTCGCTGGTAAAAGTTTTAATAGAATTGACCAGTTCGGCCGCCGGCAACATTTTGGATAAATAGCCGTTCGCCCCGGCTTGGATAGCATCCAGCACATGGGCTTCGTCTTCAAAGCTGGAAAGCATAAGCACGTTTACTTCCGGCACCGATAAACGGATTTGCTTGGTAGCACAAATGCCGTCCATCTTGGGCAGTTTAATATCCATAAGCACCACATCCGGCTTTAACTTTTTAGCCAAAGCAACCGCTTCCAAACCGTCGGCCGCTTCGCCCACTACTTCTATCCACTTTTCGTTGCTGAGCACGTCTTTGATGCCTTCGCGGAAAAGGGTTTGGTCATCTGCAATTAATACCGTCACCTTTTTCTTTTTATTCATGATGTTTGCTCCCATACGAAATTAAAATTTATAAATTTACCACCGGCAATGTAAAGTTGAATGAGGCCCCTTTGCCCAGGCCCTCGCTATGCGCCCAAATGCGCCCGCCGTGGTTTACCACAATATCTTTGGCAATAGATAACCCTAAACCCAACCGCCCCACGCGGGCACGGTCGCCCACCTGGGTAAAGCTGGTAAACAAATCCGGCGCTTTGGCGGGGTCAATCCCGTCGCCGGAGTCCGTCACGGACACTTTAGCATTTTTGTCATCCATTTTTCCAACCGTTATTTCTATCTTACCATTATCGGGCGTGTGGCGCACGGCATTTTCTAAAATATTGGAAATTACCTGCCGGATACGCTTTTCGTCCGCAAATACGCCCATTTCGCCGGCGCTTTCAAACGTGACGCTTATGCCGCGTTTGGCCGCCTTGGCCTTAAAAATTTCAGCCGTTTTCTTTAGGCTGGCCGTCAGTTCAAACTTGGCTTTTTCTATACGCAGTTTGCCCTTTTCAATAGCGGCCCAATCCACCAAATCTTTAATTAAATGCTCAATTTGGCTGATGCTTTCGTCCATAAACATTACCTTGCGGGCCTGTTCCGGGTCCGGGGTCATTTTCTTTTTGAGCATATCAAAACTCATTTTAAGCGTCATGAGTGAATTGGATAAATCGTGCGATACAATGGAAAAGAATTTGGATTTCATATTATTCAGGCGGTCCAAATCCGCATTACGCTGTTTTAACTGCACGAGCAATTCTTTATTGCTTTGTTCCAAAAAGTATTTATCCAACGCGCGGGTTAAGGTGCGTTTTAAGTAATCAAAATCCACGGGTTTTACCAAAAAGTCGTAAACGGATTCCTGCATAGCTTCCATAATGGCGTTTAAGGAGGCGTAGGCGGTAATCATAATAATTTGCGTATCTTGGTTAAACGTGCGGATTTTGCGGATTAAGTCCAACCCGGTTTCGTCCGGCAAGTTATAATCCATTAAAATAACATTAAAAAATTCGGCGGAACACAAATTCAAACATTCCTTGGCGTTGCCGGCCTGATACACTTTGTAGCCTTCAATTTCCAGCAAATCCACCATCGTTTCGCGCAGGTTGTTGTCGTCGTCCACCACTAAAATTTTAACTTGCTTCTCCATAACTGGTATCTCCCGGTTTTTTATAAATTTTTAGGTATAGCTGAAAGCAGGTTCCTTTGCCTACCTGGCTTTGGATAAAAATTTTGCCTTTATGGCGCGCCACGGCTTTACCCACCACCGCCAACCCGAGCCCCGTTCCGCGCGCTTTGGTGGTAAAGAACGGCGAAAATATTTTGCCCCGCACGTCTTCCTTAATACCGGGGCCGGTATCCGCCACAAAAATACAAACCACCTTTTTACCAATGCGCGTACCTACCGTAATGGTTCCGTGGTCTTGCATGGCTTCGGCCGCGTTGGCAATCAGGTTGCGTATGGCTTGTTTCATTTCCTCCGCATCCACTTTTACGCGCACGCTTTCGGGCGCAAAATCTTCTTTCAGCTCAATGCCGCAGTTTAACGGGAAGGATAAGATAATTTCTTTCAGATAGCTGTTTAAGTCTATGGCGGTTAAAATCAAATCCCGGCTGCGGGCATAACCCAGCACCTCGTTAATAATACTGCTGGCCTGTTTAATTTCCACATCAATAATGCCAAATTGTTTTAGTAATTTCGGCTCTTTGGGCGAAACTATCATTTTAATCAGCCGCGCGGCGTTGCTGATAACCGCCAGCGGGTTGCGGATTTCGTGGCTGATAATAGAGGCCATTTGCCCAATCGCCGCCAACCGCTCCGTTTTTACTAATTCCCGGGTGGTTTCTTTTAGTTCCCGGGTGCGTTCTTCCACGCGCTTTTCCAGTGTGCGGTTCATTTGGGTAAGCGCTTGCTGGGCTTTTAAGATTTCTTCCTTGCGTTGGCGCAAGGCGGTGGCCATATCCAAAAATACGGTAGCCAAATCGCCGATTTCGTTTTGGGGGATTTCCAAATCCTCGCGTTTAATTAAAGAATCGCTTCCCTCCCGCAAGCGCGCGGCGGCCGCCTGAAGCCGCCCCAACGGCCGCGTAATGGGAATAATCACCCAATAACTGACAATCACTATAAAAATAATCATCCCAAACACAATAACCAGCAAATCCACCACCGAGCTGACCGTTCCCCCAAACAGCAGGGCCAGCGGGCGTTGGGCCGGCTGTAAAACATATACCGTCCAGTGCGTAAGGGCCACTTCCGACGACGCCACCAACCATTTCGTCCGGTCCTCCAACGTCACTTCTCCGGCGCGGCGGGCCCCCAGTTGGCGCTCAATATACAGGGATTCTTCCTTCTTTTGGGGTTGGGCGGTAAGAGCCAGCCCTTGCTCCGCCCCGGAATAAGAAATAATCGTACCGTCGGAAGCAAACACGAGCGCTTGCAAATCCGCCGGATAGGCCGCCTGCAAAGACTCTCCCAACTCTTTCAAATCCAGCTCCACCACCAAAATTCCCGATACCGGCTTTTGGTCTAAATTATCCCGCACCGGGAACGCCATAAGCGAGTAGAGCGCCCCGTCCGCCCGGCTGACGGAACCCACATAATCCTGCCCGTTTATAACGCAAGTGGTTAAAATGTTGTCTAAATCGTTCGCATAGCTAAAGCGGCTTTTTTCGTCGCTGGAGTAAAAAAGCTGCTGTCCGTTATTATTAAGTACGGAAATATGCGTAATATCCGGGTTGCGGCGGCGCAAGTAATCAATATCGGCCTGGTCTATAAAGCGGTGGCCGCCCAAATCGGAATGTAAATCAGTAAAGATGGAAAAAAGCTGGGCTTTGCGGGTCACATTATTGCGCAAAATAGAGGCCAAACGCCCCGCCACCGTTTGTTGGCGTTCCAAGCGTTCATTATTCAGCATACGGGTATTAATGCTGAGTACATGGTAGCCGATAATAAAAATCGGCACGATAGAAACTATGCTCAGCACCAACAACGCTTTAGGGAATAAACCGCCCAGTTTATGTGTAGCCATATATAAAATTTACCGTTCGCCCGACCGGGGCCGTGTGTATTAACAAAACGGGGGCCGGCAAGCAGCCCCCGTCTTACCAGTAGACAAAAGTAAGTCAGCCGTTTTGCTTAGCAAGAACCGGCAGGCACAGCATTGTTATTGCCGGCCGAGGCATTGGGGTTCATAAAGCCGAAACCTTCCAGTGCGGCCACGCCGCCGAAGTCCAACTTTACTTGTCCTTCCCACACAAAAGAGGGAGAAGCATTGATACCGTATTCGTTAGAGTATTTGGCTTCCTCTTTTAAGAGTTCAACGCCTTCGGTATCAAATTTTTTCATAATTTTTTTGACGTTAATACCCGCATCTTCCATGGCTTTATCCCAACGGCTGGAGCGGTAGTCTTTATTGCGGATTTCCAAATATTTCCAGAATTTAGACGGATAGTATTTGGCAATTAACAACTGGCGGATGTCTTCTTCCCATTCGCCGGAACCGTGCAAGCTGGAAAAGCCTTCTTTGTCGCTGTAATTGACAATATAGCGCACGCGGATATTTTTATCGTCGGCAATTTTGCCGTCTTTTTTGGCCTGGATAATCAGGTTTTCGGCCATTACGCCGTACGGGCATTGGGACATAACAAACAAATCCATCACTTTGGGTTGCACCTTTTTATCGGTATATACCCCTTGGTTGGTTTGTTTGGGGAGCAAAATGTATTCGTCTTTTTCAATGGCCACGCCGTATTGGATATGTTGGTCCAATTTTTGGCGGATATCATTGGTTTTTTTAAGGATGTAAAGCGGCAGGAAAGAATAATCAAACCCGGCCAGCTTGGCATCTTGGGCGGCTTCGTCCGCCGTCAATTTGGTGACTTGGGGTTTTACGCCCAAAAAGTTGGCAATACCGGCCGTCAACTGCGGGTCTTCTTTCCCGGCGGCATAGGTATCGGACTCTACCACAATAAACTCCGCTTTAGCGGGAGCTTTGGCCGTTTTGGCGGCTTTTTTGGCAGGGGCGGCCACAGCGGCACCGGCCAACGTGCAGGCAAGCACTAATGCAAACAATTTTTTCATGCTTAAATATTCTCCTATTTGTCTTCCAGTTCTACCCTTACGCCGCGGATACCCACAGCGCACAAAATGTTATAAGCCAACAGGAAAAACACCACGCTTACCAATGTAAGCAACGTGCCCTGAATGGCCCGCATTACCAGGCTCATCAAGTAGTCTAAACCTACGGTGCCGTCCGGGTTGAAAAGCTCCATAAGCGCCGTAATTAACATAACTACAAACACAGCCACCGGAAATGCGGAAAAAATGACATTTCCAATCCCGATTTTTTTAATTTCTACTTTCATATATTCTCCTAAAACGGCCTATTTTTCCGGCTCTAATACCAAAATCATACGGTTCTTGCCGGCATCATCCGGCAACTGCACCGCCTTTACCAAACATTGTACATTTTTATTTTCTACCGTGCCGCGCAAAACTTTGGTGGGGTTTTCCAACGCTTCCCCAACCACTTGAATAATGTTTTGCTGGCGCCCGTCAAAAATATCCAACAAATGCACCGGGCCTTCTTTTTTGCTGTTTAGCTCAAAGTTGGTATACAAAATGTTATTGTTTTCATCCACCACCAAGGCGCGGGAGCCTTTGGGAACCGTCACCGCCAAAATGGTTTTCCACCATTTGCGCTCTTTTTCCAAAGACATAATTTCCACATCCTGCATGCCTTTGATGTCTTCCCGGATTTTGGCCAACATGGAATCTACCGATTTGGCCACATCCCCGATTTCGTCACTGCGGGGCGTATAAGTAAGCGTGAGCGTATTTAAGGAAACCGCATCCACCGCATCTTTTAATCCCGCCAGCGGGCGTAAAATTTTCAACAGCATAAACAGGTATAATACGCCGCCAATTAACAAAATCATAAAGAATACGCCAATGCAATAGCGCACCATGGCGGAATGAATCAGCGCTTTAGCCCCCTCGCGGGAAACCGTCACGTTTACCACGCCGGCCACGGCATCTTTTGCCAGGAGCGGAATGGCCATATCGTAGGTGTTGCCTTCTTCCGCCATAATGGCTTTGGGGGTGCGGCCGTTAATGGCGTACACCACCGCATTGGTGGGGAAACCGACCGTATTGTTAAAATCCGAATAAGACATCCCCAAAAATTTGGTGTTTTCGTGCCAGCGGACGGAGCCGTCGTAGTTCAAGTAGATTAAATCTTTAATGCGGTCATCATTAATCTTCCAAGATTTCATAATATCCGCTTCCGCAAACGTAGCCGCGCCTTTCGGGCGGGCCGCCAACGCCGCCACCAACCGCGGCGCGCGGAAACGCACCATTTCCACCATTTCGTTTTGGAGTTTTTTATCAAAAACAAATTTGAACATATTGTAGTATACCAGCCCGCCGAAAATAGCCGCATACAGCGCAACCAGCATAAACCACAACATCCATTTAGACGTAATTTTCATACTTATTTAACACCCTTTTTAACGGATTCCCGTTAATTCTTCCACTTTTTGTAAACCAAGCACGGCGTCCGTATTGCCCGGGTCTAACTGTTTGGCCTGAATCCACGCTTCGCGGGCGCGTTCGTAATCATCTTGGTTGAAAGCATCCAGTCCTTCAATGTATTTCTGGCGGGAGGCCGCGCTGGCTTCTTCGCTCACCCGGTTGGTGGTGGGGGTCAACGTCGGCAAGGTTTCGTTGGAATCCACTACGGTTTCGGGCACTTCTGCTTTAGGTTCCGCTTTCGTTTCCGCCTTTGTTTCCGTCTTTTTCACTTCCGCCGGCTTAGTGACGGACGTGGTTTCTATAACTTCTTCCACAATGTTTCCGTCTTTATCTTTGGTGCGTTTGACCTGGCGGGTCGTGTTTTTATTGCTGGCGGCACGCAAAGATACTTCCTTGGCGTTGCGGGCCTTTTTAATCCAGGAATCCATTTCCGAGGTGCTGTCCCCCCATTTTTTGGCTTTAGTCCAATAGGCAATGGCGGAGTCATATTTGCCGGCCCCATAGGCTTTACTGCCGGCATCGGAATACCCGTTATAAATTTCTTGTTTCAGTTGCATCATATATTTTTGGACACGCTGGTCCCCGGGTTGGATTTTCAAAATCCGCTCAAAAACGGAGTAGGCTTCTACATATTGGCCGCGGTTGTAATAGGCCATCGCCTGCTGCATGGCATCCTGCACTTGCTGTTTGCGTACCACGTTTTCCGTTTCCGAAATTTTAGTCACCAAACTGTCGTCATCTTTGCGAATCATCAGCGCATTGTACCAGTTATCCAACGCCGTTTGATATTGGCCGTTATCGTACGCATTATCCCCGCGGCGCACATATTCGGCGGCGATATCCGCATTGATTTTGCGCTTCCAGGATTGGGCGCGGGAATTGCCGGGCTGAATGGTTAAAATTTCGTCCAGTTTTTGGTTGGCTTCCACCAGGCGCCCGCTGTCGTACAAGCGCAACGCTTCCTGGAATTTAGCTTCAATTACCTGGCTTTCGGACACGGTGCCGTAAGTGCCCATGTGGCTGGCCTGGCGGGCCAAGGTTTGGGCCTGCGTAAAGTTCGGGTCAATGCTCAAAATGGTTTGGGCCATTTCCTGCGCGCGTTGGTAATCCCCGTATCTGTACAAGGTATAGGCGTTTTCATACACCATACGCAACGTATAGTTTTGAATACGTTGTTTTTCCAACTGGACGGTGGATAAATACTGTTTGCGTTCTTCCACGTCGTTGAGCGTCCCTAGCGAAATTTTGCTCAAATCCAACAACATTCCCGCTTCTTTGCCGTGCTGGCGGACGGGCACTTCCCGCTTCACGGGGGCCGCTACGGCGGTAGCGGCGGTTATGGCAGATAAAGCAAATATAAAATATTTTTTCATAAGCAAATCCTCTTAAAAGCTCAACCCTCCGGCCAATAAACCTTTAATCATGGGGGAGAGAATTAAAATAAAAATCGTCGGGAAGATAAAAATAAACAACGGAAACAACATTTTGGTAGATGCCTGCGCGGCCAGTTTTTCGGCCATGCTTAAACGGCGGGAGCGCAAGTCCGTAGAGAAGTTGCGCAACAAATCCACCAAACTGGTACCCAATTCGTCCGATTGTTTAATCAACCCCACCAGGGAGCGGATTTCCTGTACCCCGGTACGGGCGGAAAGGCGGTCCAACGCTTCCCGGCGGGAATACCCCAAACGGATTTCGTTAATGGTTTTTTCCAATTCTTCTTCCAAAATGGTTTTTTCTTTAGCTACTTTAATAATACGTTCAAAAGCGGTTAAATAATCCAAGCCGGATTCAATAATCAGGGCCGCCAAATCTACCGTGGTGGAAAAGTTGCCCAAAATTTCCGCTTGGCGGCGCTGGATTTTGCTTTTCAGGTGGACATCCGGCAACATAAACCCCACCGGCACAAAAATAATAGCCATTACCAAACTTTGGAAAATAACCAGCATGGCCGCCGGCAACCCAATGGCCAACCCTACTTTTAAGTACAAAATATCCACCGGCTGGGGCGTATCCGGGCTGCCTAACTGCAAGTGGATTTCTTCCAGGGGGCGTTCCAAATGAAACGTATGCAAGCAGAACAGCGCCACCCGGTCAAATAATTTATCCGGGTTCAAGCGCGAAAAACTGGACGTGGACTTAAATTTCCGTACGGAAACGTCCACCAGGTCCGCTTTTTCTTCGCCCCGGGTAAACAAATTCATAATGGCCATAAAGACGGAAATTGACCCTATGGAAACCAAAATGCCCAATATTAACCGCACACCCGTAGACACTTCCATTATACTTTCACCTCGCCCACTTTTTTAATAATCTTCATACCAATCATAATCCAGATAATACACCCGAACAACACCACCAACCCCACCGGGCTGCCGTAAAAGGCAATCATTTCGTCCGGGCGGAACAGAAACATCACACCCACCATTAAGAAAGGCATAATCCCTACCACAATAGACTGGATTTTCTGCTGGGCCGTCATAGCCTGCAATTTTTCTTCCAGTTTGCTTTCTTCGCGGATGTTTTCCACCAAGCGGGCAAAAATAACGGTTAAATTACCCCCCACCTGGCGTTGGATAACAATGGCTTTGATAATATACGTCAACATACGGCTATCCACCCGGTCGTTCAAGCCGTCCAGGGCTTTTTCAAAGGGCGTACCCAACTGATAGTTTTTAATGACCAGGCCGAACTCGTCCGCAATCGGCGGGCGCATTTCGGTAGATACTTTTTCAAAGCCCTGCACAATATCCATACCCGAACGCAACGAGTTGGAAAGCAAAATCAGCGCGTCCATCAGCTGGGCGTTAATTTTATTCCCGCGGCTCTTTTTAAGCATATCCAACACGGCTTCCGGCATGCGGATACTCACAAACACCCCCATAGCCGTAAAGAGCAAAAACACAAATACGCCGCTAAATCCGCCCGTGCTAACCCCCATAAACAGCCCGAACAGCGCAAACGCCCCGATGGTGCCGAATACAATATAGCGGATGTCCACCGTTAAAAACTGGCGGTTGAAATCTTCCGCCCACGCCACGCTTTTGGCACGGTATTCGTCCATCATCAGCATAACACTTTGGCGTTTAATTTCCAACAATAAATAGACGGCATAAAACACCAACCCCGCACCGATAAACAACATCAGGAAATAAAAACCGCGGTCGGCCGGAGTATCCTGCAAGCCTTTCGGGTCCGGCGGGAAAACCGGCACCGGCTTGGACATAAATTCCCCATACAGCTGGTTGGCTAACACCACCACGGCCTGCACGGACTGGCGGTATTTGTCCTCTTTTTGTTTTTCCGGGCTGGAAAAAGATTCAATCGTGCTGAAAAATTCGTTATTAATCAGCTCAAACGTGGCTAACATGGTGCGCGCGCGGCCGCCCATGCTGTCTTTCATAATCAGCGGGCGGTTATTGCGCAACAAATCTTTATTTAAGCGGTCCAGCGTGGCCATCAAGTTAATGCGGTTGCCCACATACCCGCGGGAAAGTTTATCTAGCGACACCGGCTGGGACGGGTCCATAGACGTATTGGCTCTATCCAAATACAAATACACGTTGGAAAAAGCCTGCCGCCAGAGGTCCACCTCGCTGAAAGTCCCCTCTTTAGGCACATAAACCACTTTGTTTTTATCCATGCGGGCCAGTTCCGCTTCCCGGCGGACGGTGACGGTTTTTCCGGTAGCATCCTTGCCGGTTTCTTCATACCCTTCTAAAAACCATTTGGGCACCTGAACAGTCTTATTCCCGCTAGCCGGGGTGGGGCACACGTCCGGCAGGGTATACGTTTTTTTGCTGGCCGGCACGCGCACGTCAAACATTTCGGCCAAGACGCGCATTTTGAACATGGCACATTCTATGCGGCGTTTATCGTTGCGGTTTAACGCACGCGCCGCAGCCGTTTGCGGGAAGCACACGGCCGCCAATAAAAACGCGGCAACAGACAGCGCCAAAAGGTTTTTAATTTTCATGATTATTTAACTCCGGGCGGAGGAGGCGGCACCACGGGGCCTCCTGCGGCCGCTTGTGCGGCAGACAAAATAGGTTTGCCGGCTTCATCAAAAGACACGGCATTCTTGGTAAATGTTTCTTCCGGCAGCGGCACCCCTTTGGCCTTAAAATCCGTAAAGAAAGAAGGCAAATGCCCCGTAGGTGCAAAAAAGCCCTGCACTTTACCGTTATCGTCCACCCCCGTCTGCACATAGCGGAACAAGTCCACCGATTGGATGGCGCCGTCTTTTTGGCCGGTCATTTCGGTAATATACGTCACCTTTCTGGAGCCGTCCGAAAAACGGGAAAGCTGGACAATCATATTTACCGCGGAAGAAATCATTTCGCGGATAGCAAAAATGGGCAAATCGGCCCCGGTTTGCATACACATCGCTTCCAAACGGGATAAACCGTCGCGCGGGGTATTGGCGTGAATGGTGGTCAAAGACCCTTCGTGACCCGTGTTCATGGCCTGCAACATGTCCAACGCTTCGCCGCCGCGGCACTCCCCTACTACAATGCGGTCCGGGCGCATACGCAAACAGTTTTTTACCAAATCTTGAATGGTAATAGCCCCTTTGCCTTCCACGTTCGGCGGGCGGCTTTCCAAAGACACCCAGTGCGGCTGCTGCAAACGGAGTTCGGCCGTATCTTCCACCGTAATAATACGTTCGTTATGGGAAATATAGCCGGAAAGCGCGTTTAAGAACGTCGTTTTACCGGTACCCGTACCGCCGCAAACAATAATGTTTTTGCGGATACGGACACACTTTTCCAAAAAATCCATACATTCGCGGCTAATCGTTCCAAAGCGGAAGTAATCTTCCGGCCCGAACGGCTTTTGGGAGAAGCGGCGGATAGTCAGCGTCGGCCCGGATACGGCCAACGGCGCAATAATGGCGTTTACACGGGAGCCGTCTTTTAAGCGCGCGTCCACCAGCGGGACGGATTCGTCAATACGGCGCCCGAGCGGGGATACGATACGCTTAATCACCTGCACGACCTGCTCGTTATTGCGGAATTTGTATTTGGTCAGCGTTAGTTTACCTTTTTGTTCAATAAAAATCTTATCAAACGCGTTGACCATAATTTCGGTCACGCTGGCATCCCGCATTAAGTTTTCCAGCGGCCCCAAACCTAAAATTTCGTCCAGCAGTTCCGAGCTGAAGCGGGTGCGCTGTTCGCGCGAAAACTGCAAGTTGGGTTGCTTTTGCAAAATATCGTCCACAATGGCGGCCACGCGCTTGCGGGTTTGCTCGCTGGCGGAGCTTTCGTCGCTGATGACAATGCGCTCAATTTCCAACGTGCGCACCACGTCTTTATGCACTTTCTGTTTTAAGTCGTCCCAAAAAGATAATTTGGTTTTGTTGGCTTCGCCGCCGTTGTCGGCCCCTTCCGGTGCAAAGTGGGACTCTGCCCCCTGGGTTTCCCCGCCGTTAAACAATACCGGGCTCCAAATTTCTTTGGCGGCTTGGGTAAATTCTTCGTCGGAAACTTCGGCCGTCCAATCCTTGGGTGCGGGGTGCAAATCCCGGATTTGGGCCAAAATTAAGCGCAAGCCTTTAATCCATTCACTCTGCGGATTGACGATAATTTCCACTTCGCGCCGGTTGGAAGAAGCCATAATGCCTTCATCCCACGGCAAAAACACATCAATATTGCGCCCGAGCAAAGACTGGTACACCCGTTCCATTTCTTCATAAGGAATGGAGCCGGGGGTATCGTAAGCGTTGCAAATAACGCTGATGCGGTCCAGTGCGTAGCGTTGTTCTTTATAATCGTTAAACAACTGCACGGTGGAATTTAAGTGCGAACGGGTGGCATTGGTGACCCAAAAAACTTTGTCCGAAATATCAAACGCAAACGCCTGCATGGGGAAACTGGAGTCCACATCCAGGAAAATATCAAAGGTTTGCGATAAGCGCGACAAAATGGGAATTAAAATTTTGGGGCTCATGGTGGCCACTTGCACGCGGGTATTGCCCAGCGGCAGTACGCCCACCCCCCATTGGGACATGGAAATTTTCCCGCGCAACAGCCCCCCCACCACGGCAATATTGGTATTGCCCAGGGTTTTTAGAATATCGGCTACGCTGACGGGTTTTTTGATGTTCAAATAAAAGCTGTGTTCCTGGCGGGCCAACGGGTCCAACGGCACAATCAGCACAGGCCGCTTTTGGATACCGGCCCAACCCAATGCCAAGTTTAAGACTAACGTGGTTTTACCGGCACCCTCTTTGGGCCCGGTAAAAGTGATAATCTTGGGTTCTGTTTTGAAAGTATTTTCCATGTCGGCCATAATTAAATTATTCCACTACCTCTACCGTCACAAATAAGAACAAGGAGCGCTGGTCTTCCGTCACGTCTTTGCTCTTAAAAAACAGGCCGATTAACGGCAATTTGCCCAAAAACGGCACGCGGTCTTCCGATACGTTGCGGCTGCTGCTTTTTAAGCCGCCGATAACCAACGTTTCCCCGCTGTTTAACTCCACATGGGTTTGCACCAAGCGTTCCAAAATGGAGTAAGAAGTAGAAGTACCAATCATAATGGCACGGGAATAATCCGGCTGGGATACTTTTAATTCCAACTGTAAATCAATAATGTTGCCGCGTTCCGGGATGATGGTGGGCGTCACGTTCAACAATACGCCGTACGTTTCCATTTGGGTACCCACGGCCCCCTGGCTGTTGACCACCGGGTACGGAATACGCCCGCCCACGGAGATATTGGCCTGGTTGCCGGAACTGGTGACGATTTTGGGGTTAGACAAAATCTGCGCGCGGCCTTCCGTTTCCATCAGTCTTAAACGGGTGGCTACGGCCGTTTTGCGTTCAAAATCCCCCAAGGAAAAAATCCCCGGGATGGCGGCTTCTTCAAAGTCAAAGATTTGGTTCCACGCAAACCCTTTTACGGAACTCATAGAGCCGCCGATTTCCACCACGTCGGCACTGACGGACACCAAGCGCGTTTTTTTAGCGTGCGCGCACGGGGCCACTAAAGCCAAAAGCAAAACTACTGCGGATAATTTTTTAATAAACGTTGTATTTGTCATGCTGGTTCCTGTTTATTGAAATAATTTTTCAAACGTTGCAATTTCCATCAGGTAGTTGGTACCGTCGCCATGAGAGCGCAAGATGACGGAAACGTCCCCTTCGGATTGCGCCAACGCCAAATACTGCGCATCGCGCGGAGAAAGTGCCAAAGACAAGGTGGAGCTATCCGTATAAGCGGCGGCTTCGTCTTCTTTACTGCGCATACCAGCCGCGCTTTTAGCATCCAAACCTTGGCCCAAGTTGGCCCCTACGCCCAATACCTTAATGTTCTGCAAAAGGGTGACGGTCACTTTTTGGCGCGCGCCGTTTTTCATTACGGCTTCAAACGTCAAAAGAATATCCACGTTATCATCCGGCTTAATCATACCGGCCACGGTGGAATCCACCTTAATAATAAAACCTCTCATCTGCACCGGGATTTTGCTGGAAAGCCCCGCTTCCGGCGATAAAGAAGTAATAGAATACTTGGAAATTTGGTTGCCTTTGGGAATTTGGATACGCGCCACCGCGTTTTCCACAGCCTTAAAATCGGCATCCGTGGTGTAGGTCAGCGCATCTTTTTGCACATAGGCGGAAGGTATCGGCACCCATTTGATAGCATCGCGCTTAATCACTTCGCGCTCTTTAATATCCCGGATAGGGACCAAGACGCGTTTAATGGTTTTGGACGCGTTGAGCTTGCTGGATTGGCTGTTTACAATCATGGCATAAACTACCGCCGCGCCAATGGCAAGGATTAACGGCAACAAAATTCCTTTTTTCATGAACTCTCCTTAAAAAATTTCCTTGTATATTATAATTAAATCAAATCTGTTATTGTTTGTCTGCACTTAAATACATTTTTTCAACAGGCATCCTGGCTACGGCCTCTATATTGCGTATCCCCTGTTTGCGGGGTTTACTGGCCAACATAAAACTGGTGCCCGGAAAAATCAGTTTTATGGGGTACGTCACCGTCACCACAATATCCTGGTGTTGGTGGGGCGAAAACCGCGGGTCCCGCCCGGTGGTTTCCATTTTTACCCTTACTTTTATGCGTTCCCCCGCCGCGCCGAATACTTTGCGCTTGGCCCGGGTAATGCTTTGCTGAACCGTAAGGCTGTTGGGCCGGCCGCTGGGTTCCTTTACAGCCACCATAGCCCCGATACGAGCAAATTCATAGGAAGCATGGTTTGCAATCAGCGTGTGATAAGCGATATTGCCGTATTCCAGGATGAAAAAAATCATCAACATAAATACGGGCAAAATCAACATTAATTCCACGGTCACTTGACCGCCACGCTCCCTATGAAAAAGCCTCATTTTTTATCCTAAAAACTACTCAATGCTGTTGACGCCGCCCAAGATTTTCTGTTTGATGCTGTCAAATACTTCCGGCATCATTTTTTTAACCAAGGTGCCCACCAACAACGCAATACCCACTACAACGCCCAACATCAAGATATACTCAATGGTGTTCTGCCCTTCTTTCTTTTTCATGCAAGAAATGGCGGCGTTTTTAATGGCTTCCAGCTTGTTTTCCAAGGCAATAATAAACTTCATTTGCGTTCCTCCTAATTTGTAAAATCAATTTGCTTCGTATACTTCCAAAATCACTTTAGACCCCTGTTCAAACTGTTGGGGAATAATGTGGGAATAAAACGCATAAAAAGCCAAAAAAGCACTAAATAAGGCCGCCGCCGTAATGACGTATTCTATGGCAGTTTGCCCTTTTTTGTTTTTTACAAGCGTTGTTTTTTCCCCATGTTTCATACGTTAAAATTGGATGCCCACCGCAATCTGTTGCGAGGTTCCCAGCGCCCCAAACGGCGTGACGGCATAGTCAATAGAGGCCCCATAGCCAAACAATTCAGAGCTGTAAATACCAAACCCAAAGGATACTTTGGAGGTTTCATCCAACCCTAAACTTTGCAGCCCTTTGCTGGTGCTGATACCCGTGTTGTCGCGCGTATAATACCCCACGCGCAAATCAAACCGGGCAACCGATAACAAATCTTCCGGGATGTGAACTTCCAACCCCACGCCATAGCGGGCGTCGTCGTCGCGGTAGTCCATATATTCGCCGGAGATAGTAAAGTAGCGGGTGTTCAAATCCGCCCCCAGGCGCAAACCGCGGGGCATATCGTCTTTATCGCCGATGTTCACAATGGCGCCGCCTAAACCCAACCAATTTACCAGGCGCAATTTGGCGCCCACGTCAAACCCTACATTGGTGTAGCGGTTGGAGTCCAGCTTTTCGTTAATATATTTAGCGGTACCGCCGATTTGCAATTTTTGGTTAAAGAACCCGCGCGCCAAAGACAAGCTGCCCACAAAGTTTTGCACCGGGTGGGAGCCGGAATACTGCGGGCGGCCTTCCGTATCGCGGTAATCAAAGCCGCTCATATCCATATAGTTGAGCGTGACGCCGATAATGGTTTTACCTATCGGTTGCAAATAGCCCAAGGTGCGGGCTTTGTAGCCTTGCAGGTAGTCCAGGTACGAAAACTGCAACTCGCGCGACGTGGCCGACGCGGCCCCGGCCGGGTTCCAAAACAAGGCTTCCGGGCCGTCCGCAATAGACACATACGCATTCCCCAAGGCTTGCGCACGCGGGGAGCCGGCATCAATCTTTAAGAACTGGCTGGCACTGGTGCCGGCCCAGTCGTTAATAGCATAGGCCGGAGCGCTGAACAAACCGGCGGCTAAACAAGCGGCTAAAACTTTTATTTTTATATTCATATATTACTTTTTACCTTACGGAATCAAAATTTTCACTACTTTTTGGCAGTGTTCGCGGCCGTTTTGGGCCTTAAAGTCCACCAATCCAAAGTACACACCGCGGGCCACTTTTTTGCCGTGCTGGTTGGTTTTATCCCAGCGGCAACGCAGGGCCGCATTGCGGACGTTGGCAAACGTGGTTTCGTCCACTTTATCCCCGCTGATGTTATTATCGGGGCTGAAAGACAGCGTTTGCCCAATGGTGGTTGTATAGTTGTTGGCATCCACGCAGGTATATCCGCTATCGCGAATCAGCGTGCCCGCCAAGGTATACAACTTGATAGACATAGTACCCGGCACCGGCATTTTGGTAATTTCCAACGTGCCGTAGGGTTGGCGCAACGGGTTGGGATAGAAGAATACCGTTTTCTCCCAATCGGAGCAGACAAAGCGGCCGTCCCCAATGGCAATAGTAGCTTTATGCAGGGTTCTGTATTGGTCTGCATCCGCCACATAATTTACTTTCCAGTCCGCGGCATCCAAAGCGGCATCATCCCCAGGGATAATTTCGCCCGTAATGGTATCAATATCGGCAGAGGCCGTGGCCGTGACGAAGCGGAACGGATACGTCCCGTCCGGCACTTCCTGCTGGGCATAATCGCGGCCGTCCCATTCCTCGGTAATTAAGGTAGTGGAAGGGCGAATCCCCACAATACTGCGCACGAGGACTTCGTTAATATCTTTTACTTCTTTACCCGTGGTGGGGTTGCGCAGGGTACCTTTTTGATAATCGTAAACCGTGGTACCGGGCTTAAAGATTTGGATAGCTACTTTCATAGGTACGGAAATTTGGTAGCTTATCGGTACGTTTTGCCCGCGCACCGCTTGGGCATAGCCGTCCACTTCCAAGAGGTCAAACACTTTTAACAGGTCCGCATTTAAGGAAATGCTCTTGACGGTTTCCTGATACAAGTTGGCATCCGGGTAGTTTTTGGCAATAAAGCGTACTTCATACACGGCCGATTTTACATAATAGCCGTTGTCGTCCGTACCATCCCAATACACTTTGCGGGTGACGTTCGGGTCAAAGTTGCCGGTATTCATAACGGTTGTGGTGGCTAAATGTTTGCAGACATCCCCCACTTGGTTATTTTTCTGGCTACCGTCCGTGGCGGTGGTGGTGCAGACGTTCGGTTTCAACGCTACAATCTGCACGTCTACCGTAGCCGCGCGGGATACCGCAAAGTTGATTTCATACGGCGGCACAAATACCGGCCCGCTGGATACGTTAAACAGCTGGGGCTGGTTCGGGTATACCGCGGTGGAGCCGTCCAGGAAGAACACCGGGCCGCGGGTCACGTTAATGCGGTAGCTGGGTTTTTCCGTAGCGTAAATGAAAGACTCTTGTTTTACATCAGTCGCTTTGGTAAACGGTTCCAACGTGTCAGCATTATAGTACACAGACACCGGTTCATTGGAGCGGGCAGAAATGTAGAACGGATATTGGCCGTCCGGCACCATTTCATACGCGCAGGATTTCAAATCGGTAGCGCCTTTGCACTGGGCGGAAGACGGGTTGTAGAAATACAGCGCATCCCATTCTTCCACAATGCGGGAGCCTTCGCCGGGGCGGGTGGAGCTGGCGTCAAAGGTTTTGACGGGCTGCAAGCGCACATCCAACGCGGCAGAGCTGTTGGCCGGATAGTTGGTAAAGGTGGTATCGTTTACATAAATACATTTGGTACCCGTAGAGGCAATTTTGCTCGGGTCCACATGGCCGGCAGTAAACACGCCCGCATGGTCCGCCGTATTACATACTTTAGGCGGCCACACGCTCATGGCTTTGGTGGTAGTGGTATTGACGGACACTACCTTATATTTATTTTGGGCACGGCAGGTAGCCAGCGCATCCGCTTCCGTAATGCCCGCGCACTGGGCGGCCAGTTCGGCCTCCGTTGCCAGCGTGACGGTTTTTTGGGTGACAACTACCGTCGTTATATTATTGTTGAACGTGCGTTGGGTGTCGTAAGTGGTGCCCACCGTGGCAGACGGCACATACGCCGTGGTGGTAGCCGTAGTCGGCCCGGTGGCAGCTTCGGTATTTTTTAACGTATTATTTACCGGGATTACCACATCTTTATTATAAATGTTTACCTGCACATTCATTGCTTTAGAAAGGTAATAGCTAATGGTGGCTTTCGCCTCGCTATCGCCATACACGTCCGTTGTGGCAACGTCTACCACATGGTACAAGTCCACCGGGAAAACCGCCGTAGCCGTGTTGACCATATCCGGGAACATACCGTCTTTGGCTTTTACGGCAAATACATAGGTACCGGGGCCCACCATACGGCCGGCGTCGTCGCGGCCGTCCCAACTTAACGTATTAATTTGTTGGGCTACGCCGGGTTGACCCTCCGCGGGCGTTAAGTGTTTTACCGTAAGCCCGGCGGTGTTTTGCACCTCGGCACTGGCGGTAGAATCACGCGATAAGATAAATTTGAATACAAACGGGTCCAACCCATACACGGTGGGGCTGGAGCCTACCGTGGAATAGCTGACCGGCTGAATGGTAATATCCACAAGGCCGCGTTCCACCGGCATAGTGCCGATAGTATAATTGACCGTTTTAACACCGCTGTAAACCACATTGGCCGCATTGGTGTAGTTTTCCTGATACGGGATTTCTGCCCACAGCACATAAACATAGTTGCCGTCCGGCATGGGGGCACCTTTTATAAAGGTTTTTCCGCCCAACGCCGCAATAGCCGTCGTGCCGTTGCAGGTGGCATCGTCCATACAGGTACCGTCCCACTTAGTAGTATAAGTGGCGCGGGAACCGCGTTCTTCTACGGACGAATACACCCGGTACCCGGTACCCGCTTTAATAGTGGGAGAGGCGGCGTTCCCATTGGTGGGCGTGGTGGTATTTACAAATTGAGTGCCCGGCGTATACACTTCAAAATAGACCTTGGAAGATTCCGTGGGTACATATTTAATGGTGGCATACGCGGTAGATTGTTTGTTTAAGCCCATTACCACCACATCCGTCAGTTTCAAGGGGTCCAAAGACAGCTGACGGGTGACGGCGCGGGAAAAGTCAATGCCCGGCCATTCGTCTTGAGATTTGGCTTGAATGGAAATTACATAGTTGCCGGCAGGCAGTAAGCGGCCGGAATCGTCGCGGCCGTCCCAAGAGTCAAATTCCACTAATTGCTTATCGGAATCCGCCCCTTTCATGCCTTCGCCCAAGCGGGGTTTCCAATCCACCAGTAAGCGGCGCCGGTTGCCGGTAGCTAATTTGTCCGGAGTAGCCGTGCCGGTGTATGAGCTGCCGCCCGTCGTTTCGGCATCGTAAATGGCAATACGCACATCGGAATCTTTACTCAAGCGGTAAGCCACCGTGTACGGTTGGGCGGAAACAGACGTAATGTTCCCCACCACCGTAGGCGTGCTGCGCACGGTGTGTACGTTGGTGACATCCACCTGTATCGGGATTTGGTTTTCGCCGGGGTACGGGATGGTGGAATCAATATTAATTTTATCTACGGTGATGTTATCGCCGGGAACGTCGCTCTGCACGGTAGCGCGGAAACCGTATTGGCCGTTGGTTTTGCCAAACTCCCCGCTGATTTCGTAAGAGCCGTCCCACCCGGCGCAGAAAGACATGGGGGAGCCGTATTCTCTGCCGTTAT
>UQFW01000012.1 GCA_900540405.1 Candidatus Avelusimicrobium faecicola
TCAGTTGCAGTTTGCCGTAGTCGCTGTCCGGCCCGTCCGGGATAATCCGAGCGGGAATATCGCCCGGTAATTTTTGGGAGTGCGGGTAGACCGCCGGAACAAACGGCTTTTTGCCGGTAAAAATCCAATCTTCTTCAAACACGCGGGCCATTTGCTCCACCACCGGGCCTTCCACCAAAAAAGTGACGTCCTGCACCGGGTGCTTGGGGTTGCTTTTCAGTAAATCCTCGTGTGCGATATTCATTCCGCCAAAGACGGCTTTTTGTCCGTCCACCACTAAAATTTTGCGGTGGTTGCGCAAGTTTACAAACGGTAAATTAATGGGGCTTTTAGACGGTAAAAAGACGGCCGTTTCCAGCCCTTTTATTTTGCGGGCGGCGGCCATAATGTTGGGTTTGGAATAATTAAGCCCCACGCCGTCTACCAGCATTTTTACCCGGGCGCCGTTTTGGGCGGCTGTTTTTAAGGCGGTTAAAAACATTTGCCCGGCTTTATCGTTATTCAAAATATAACTGGCTAAAAGCACTTCTTTTTTAGCTTGCGCAATCAGGCGGCACATTTCGGGGTAGGCGTTATCCCCGTTGATGAGCGGCGTAATGCGGTTGCCGCGGGCAAAAAGCTGCGGGTGGACTTTGTGCCCCAGGCGGATTAACTGCCAAAAAGAGGGCGGGAATAATTTTTCCGCTTCCTGGGCTTCGCGCGCGGACAGTTTATACAAGGCCGGCCCGCTGTTGCGCAAATCCAACGCTTTGCGGTGGATACGGTTGATACCCAGCAGTACATAAATTACGGTGCCTACAAGCGGGGTAAGCCACACCAGGCCAATCCAACCGATAGTGCTGTGGACGTCTTCTTTATGTAAAAGGATGTGTACGGTCACGCAAATTTGCAAAATCAGGTACAGCGCACCGGCTATCCCCATAGAAGATAAATAAGTCATTTTCCCTCCTGCGCGGCGGAGTTTTGGCCGCTTTTCTTGCGGAAATTTGCTTTTTCCATGGGGCGTTTGCCTTTTACAAGCCGCGGGCCGTATAAATATTGGTCTTGCGTGCCTCCGTAAGATAACGCTTTCGGGCGCTCCGGCACTGTTGGGCGCGGCTTTTGGGCCTGCTCCTTTTTTTGGCGTTGCAGTTCGTTAAATGCTTTGTTGTCCGCCGCTATTTGGGCGGCAAAACTATCATAAGCGGCTTGGTCTTTCAGCACTTGTTTCAGGCGCTCTTGTTCAAAAATATAATAATGGGAAAACGGCTTTTCGGCGGGCGCGTTTTTTAGGAGGAATACGTCCAGGGTTTGCCCGGTTTTCAAATTTTGAAGGGCGGAACGCGCGGCCAGCGGAAACACTTTTTCAAACGCGCGGCGGCTGACGGCAATTTCCACCCCGTAAGTATCGCGCCACCGCAGTATGCCGGAAACACTGTCCGCCGCCGCCACAAAAGTTTGCGGCTCTTGGGCGTAAAATAAGAGTTGGCGGAAATCGGTTTCGTCCCCATAGCGCAGGGCGGTAAAGGTTTGGCGGTGCTTGCCTGTAAAGTTTTCCCGGCGGGCGGGCACCGTGGTTGCGGCGGATAAGACGGCGGACAAGGTTTTGCCTTTGAATTTTTTAGCCAACTCCCGCGCGGAGTATTGCCCCACGGATACAGATGGGCCCGCCGTGGCGGAGCCGTCCATTTCTATTACAATATCCGCTTTTTCTTGGGCGAAAAGGGAAACCCCCAATACCGCCGGCAAGCAAAGCATTACCAGTAATTTTTTCATGCGTTTTCGTCAAATTCCCAAGTGCTTAAATACCGCTCCCCGCTATCCGGCAGAATAACCACGATGTTTTTGGCGGCGTTCTGCGGTTTGCGGGCTTCTTGCAACGCGGCCCAAAGGGCGGCCCCGCCGCTGATTCCCGCCAGTAAGCCTTCTTTTTTAGCCAGTTCGCGGGCGGTTTTCCCGGCGTTTTCCGCCGTCACTTGCACGACTTCATCTATGAGCCGGGTATCTAAAATAGACGGAATAAACCCCGCCCCAATGCCTTGCAATTTGTGCGGCCCCGCCTTGCCGCCGGATAACACCGGCGAATCGGACGGCTCCACCGCTACTATGCGCAAATGCGGGTGCATTTGTTTGAGGGCGCGCCCGGTTCCCGTTAAAGTTCCCCCGGTGCCCACGCCGCAGACCAGTATGTCCACCTTGCCGTGCAAATCTTTATCAATTTCCTGCGCCGTTTGACGGTGCGCGGTGGGGTTATTGGGGTTGGTAAATTGGGACGGCATAAAAGCGCCTGTTTGGCGGCAGATGTTTTCCGCTTCTTGGATAGCGCCGTTCATACCGAGCGCCGGGTCTGTTAGTACCACGTTGGCCCCCAGCGCTTTTAAGATTTTAATGCGCTCCGGGCTCATGCTGGCAGGCATAGTAAGGGTAATGGTGTAGCCTTTGGCGGCGGCTAAAAACGCAAGCGCTATCCCGGTGTTGCCGCTGGTGGGCTCCACCAACGCGCCGCCCGGTTTTAACTGCCCGGCTTGTTCGGCCGCTTGCAACATGGCGGCGGCCGGGCGGTCTTTAATACTGTACGGATTGAACATCTCCAATTTGGCATACACGGCGGCCGGGCCGTTGTGCAAGCGGTTTAAGCGTAAAAGCGGCGTATTGCCGATAAGCTCTTCTAAATTATTGACCAGTGCCATCAGGTAAAACCCCTCTGTTTACAGTATAGCTCTTTGGCGCCCTTTTTACCGGGCGGGAAAAAAGGCTAGGGCCGCTAGACCAAAAAGCGGCGGATTACTTTGGCCGGGCTCCCGGCTACCACCGTTCCTTCTCCCACGTCCCGCGTGACGACGGCCCCCGCCGCCACAATGGCGTTATCGCCAATCCAAACACCGGGCAGAATAATGCACCCTCCGCCCAGCCAAACATTCTTGCCGATACGCACTTTTTGGGCAGATTCTAAGCCTTCCAGGCGTTTTTGCGGCAAAAGCGGGTGGGTGGCCGTATAAATTTGTACGTTAGGGCCGATGAGCGTATTATCGCCTATTTCCACTTTGGCGCAATCCAAAATGGTGCAGTTAAAATTGATAAATACATTTTTCCCGGTGTAAATTTGGGTGCCGTAATCACAAAAAAACGGCGGTTCCAAATGCAAATCCTGCGCGGCGTTAGGGAGCAGTTCGTGCAAAATTTGGGTGCGTTCGGCTTCGTCTTCCGGGTTGGACCGGTTGAGTTGCCAAAGCAGTTTGCGCGCGCGGAGGCGTTCTTGTTTTAGTTCCGGGTGGGCCGCGTTATAGGGGCGGCTTTCCAGCATATTTTGTTTTTCACTCATGGTATTATTGTAGCAATTCCTGTAAGATTTGCCTTTCTAATTAATTTTTGTTTACCGGGCGGTAGGTTTTTATGTATAAAATATGCTATTATTTGAGTATATCTTAATTTAATAAGGGGAATACACCGAATGAACAACGCAGTAAAAATTGTTTGTTTCACCCTGTTAGGTGCGGCGGTATTAAGCTGCAGCGCCTGCAAGGGCAAACAAGCCGGCGGGCAAATGCCTGCCCAAACGGTAAACGCCATAGAAGTTGTGCAGGCGGATTTGCCGTGGGATATTGAATACCCGGCCCAGGTTGCGGGCTCTTTGCAGGTAAATGTACGCGCGCAAGTGGGGGGGATTTTGCAATCCCGCCTGTTTGATGAGGGCGCGTATGTAAAAGAGGGGACACAACTTTTTCAAATTGATGATAAAGAATACAAAGCCGCGTTGGAACGCGCGCGCGGTTCTTTAGCGCAAGCGGAGGCGCAGGAACGCAGCACCCAGCGTGAGTACAACCGTATGAAAAAATTGTTGGCGGATAAAGCCGTCAGCCAAAAAAATTATGATGATGCCCTTTCCGCTTATGAAACCGCCCAAGCCAATGTGCAAGTGGCCAAAGCTGGCGTCACCACCGCTAAAATTAATTTTGACTATACCAAAGTAAAAGCGCCTATTTCCGGCATTATGGGTAAAGAAGCGCAATCCGTGGGCAGTTTGGTTTCCCCCACCGGGGAATCCGGCTTTTTGACCACCATGGTACAGGCCAACCCGTTGTGGGTAAATTTTTCTATGCCCGGCAGCCAGTTTGCTAAATTAGCCAGCGGTTATATGTCCGGCCAAATTGTGCTGGGGGATGAAAAAAAATCCTCGGCGGTGGACCCGGCCGAATACCGCAAAATGGCGGCCGAAAAAGCCCCCTTATATGTAGAAGCTATTTTGGCCAACGGAAAAGTGTATGCACAAAAAGGCAAAATTATTTTCTTTGACAGCACGGAAAACACCCAAACTTCCAGCTTGGCTATGCGTGCGGAATTTGCCAACCCCAAAAATGACCGCCAGTTAATGCCCGGCCAGTTTGTGCGCGTGCGCCTGGTGGGGGCTGTGTATAAAAATGCTATTTTGGTGCCGTCTTCCGCCGTACTCAACACGCCGGAAGGAATGTTGACCTATGTAGTGGACAGCAATAACACGGTGGCCGCCCGCCCGGTAAAAGGGGAACTCCAAAATAATATGTATATTATTTCCGAGGGTTTGAAACACGGCGAAAAAATTGTTTCCAACGGGCTTATTAAATTGAAACCCGGTATGCAAGTGACGGTCAACTTGCAAAAATTTACTCTCCCCGCCTCGGCTCAAACGGCACAGCCTGCCAGCCAGGACGGGCGCAGTGTAGCTTCTTTGGAAGCCACCATTGATAAGTCCGTTGCGCCGGATGCGCAAGCCTTGCCGAACGACCAGCAAGGTAAATAAGAGGGGCGTATGTTTTCCAAATTTTTTATTAACCGCCCTATTTTTTCAACGGTAATATCGCTCTTAATAGTGCTGTTTGGTATTGTGTCTATTACCATGCTGCCTATTGAGCAATACCCAGACCTTACCCCGCCTACGGTGCAAGTGTCCGCCAAATACCCGGGTGCCAGCCCGGAAGTAATTGCCGAAACGGTAGCCGCCCCTATTGAACAACAGGTAAACGGGGTGGAGGATATGTTGTATATGAACTCCACCTCTGCCTCCAACGGGGATATGAACCTGATTGTTTCTTTTAAGGTAGGTACGGACCCGGACCAGGCCATGATTAACGTAAACAACCGCGTGCAGGCTGCTACCAATACGTTGCCGGATGTAGTGCGCCAGTACGGGGTGACGGTGGAAAAGAAATCTTCTTCCATTTTGCAGTTAATCGCTTTTTATTCCCCGAACGGATATTCGGACACCACCACTATTGGGAACTACGCCTTATTAAACATTGTAGACGACTTAAAACGTATTGAAGGCGTGGGGGATTCCCAGGTGATGGCCGCCAACGACTACTCCATCCGTATTTGGATTAAGCCGGATGTGCTTTCCCAACGCGGCTTGTCCGTCAGTGATGTTATTTCCGCCGTCAAAGCGCAGAACGTACAGCGCTCGGCGGGTAAAATCGGCCAGCCGCCGCTTGCGGTATCGGTAGATAGGATGTACTCTATTGTGGCCCCCGGCCGCTTTACCAAACCGGAAGAATTTGGCGAGATTATTTTGCGCGCCAATGCGGACGGTACTTCGCTTAGACTCAAAGATGTGGCCCGCATTGAACTGGGCAGCCAGACGTATGAATTTAACGGCCGTTTTAACGGCAAGCCGGCGGTGCCGGTGGCGGTGTTCTTGTCCCCGGGGGCAAACGCGGTGGCTACGGCCAAAGCCGTGCAGGCCCGTCTGAAAGAATTGTCGGCCAACTTCCCGCCGGATATGGATATTGACTATACCGTGGCGTATGATACCACGCTGTTCGTGTCCGCTTCTATTAAAGAAGTGTTGCATACGTTAGCGGAAGCCATGATTTTGGTGTTCTTGGTGGTATATTTGTTCTTGAAAGACTGGCGCGCCACGCTGATTCCGTGCTTGGCGGTGCCGGTGTCCGTTATCGGCGCGTTTGCCGGGATGCTGGTGTTTGGTTTCTCTATTAATACGCTTACCCTGTTCGGGCTTGTGTTGGCTATCGGTATTGTGGTAGACGACGCTATTGTGGTTATTGAAAACGTGGAACGTATTATGCACGACGAACATCTGCCCGTCAAAGAAGCTACCATTAAAGCCATGGACGAAGTGTCCGGCCCGGTGGTGGCGATTGTACTGGTGCTTTGTTCCGTATTCGTGCCGGTGGCATTTATGGGCGGTTTAACCGGGGTGATGTACCAGCAGTTTGCTATTACGATTGCCGTGTCCGTGGTTATTTCCGGCTTGGTGGCGCTTACGCTGACCCCCGCCCTGTGCGCGTTGCTGTTGAGACACCAGGAAGCCCCCACCAAAGGTTTTTTCTATAAGTTTGACCGCTTTTTTGAAAAAATCACCGATAAATATACCGGGGTGGTAGGCTTTTTTGTCCGCCGGATTCCGGTGGCTATTCTTTGTGTGGTGCTTTTATTTTGCGGGGCTTTCGGCCTGTTTAAGATTGTGCCCGAAAGTTTACTGCCGGACGAAGACCAGGGTATGATTATGATTGGTACCCAGTTGGACCCGGCCACCTCGCTTTCCGGCAGTGAAGCCGTCGCTTCCGACCTGGAAAAAATCATTTTAGCCCAGCCGGCCGTCAAAGAAGAATTAACCTTTGCCGGGTACGACTTGCTCAGCAGTACCATGAAAAGCAACGGTATTGCCTCCTTCGTGCAGTTAAAACCGTGGGATGACCGCAAAGCCAAAAATCTGTCCTCTACCTCTTTGGTGGGCACGATTTATATGCTCTCCCGGGTTAAAATACCGGGGGCGTTGGTTATGCCGTTCAACCCGCCGGCCATTATGGGTATGAGTACCACCGGCGGTTTGGAAGGCTATGTGCAGAACCGCGGTTCCGGCGGGAGCAGTGCCTTGCAAGCGCAGGCCAATAAATTAATTGCCGCCGCCCAAAAGCGTAAAGAAATCGCCAGCGCCAGCACGACGTTTACTTCCGCCGTGCCGCAATATACGCTGGAAGTGGACGAAATTAAAGCGCAAAGTATGGGTGTTTCGCTGACGGAACTGTACACCACGTTGCAGGCTACCTTCGGTACCACTTATATTAACGACTTTACCTACTCCGGCCGCAGTTTTAAGGTAATGATGCAGGCCGATAGTGAATACCGCGCCCGCCCGGAACAAATTTCCGGCATTTACGCGCGCTCCACTACCGGGGCCATGGTGCCGCTTTCCGCCTTGGTTAAGCTGACGCCGTCTTTGGGGCCGGATATGGTGGAACGGTTTAACGTGTTCCAGGCCGCCAAAATTATTGCTAATCCGGCCAGCGGGTACAGCACCGGGGAAGCCATTAGCGCGTTGGAAGAAACCGCCAAAGAAGTATTGGACCCCAGCTTTACCTTGTCTTGGACGGGTACGACGTATCAGGAAAAAATTTCCGGTTCGTCTTCCACCTCTGCCTTGTTATTGGGTATGCTGGTGGTGTTCTTGATTTTGGCCGCCCAGTATGAAAAATGGAGCCTGCCGATTGCCGTATTGTTAGCCGTGCCGTTTGCGGTGTTCGGCGCGTTGGCGGGTACTTATATGCGCGGGCTTTCTAACGATATTTACTTCCAAATTGCGTTGGTGGCCCTGGTAGGGTTGGCCGCTAAAAACGCTATTTTGATTGTAGAGTTTGCGGTCTTGTTGAAAGAGCAGGGCTTGCCTGCCGCCAAAGCGGCTGTGCAAGCGGCGCGCTTGCGTTTCCGCCCGATTATTATGACGTCTTTGGCGTTCATTTTGGGTTGTGTGCCGCTCGCTATCAGCACCGGGGCCGGTGCGGCCAGCCGCCACTCTATCGGTACGGCTGTGGTGTTCGGTATGTTAGCCGCCACGTTAATTGCGCCGCTGTTTATCCCGTTGTTCTTCGTGCTGTTAGGCGGGCGCAGTGCTTCCCGTACGGATGCCGGCGTGACTACACCGCAGGATGATTTAGCCTTGCCGGAAGAAAAAACGGCGCAAGAGGAGGAAAAACATGAAATTTAATCAAATTTCTGCCTTGCTGGCGGCGTGTGTGCTGGCCGGCGGGTGCATGATGGGCCCCAATTACCGCAAACCGTTGGTGGATTTGCCGGAAGAAACCGCTTCCGCCGATTACAGCGTGTTTACCACGGTAAAATGGTGGGAAGCCTTTAATGACCCCATCTTAAACCAAATGGAAGAAGAAGCCTTGCAATATAACAAGGACCTTCGCCTTGCCATGGCCCGCGTGGACGAAGCCCGCGCCAATGTGGGTGTAGCGGTGGCAGACCAACTGCCCGGTTTAAGTGTGGCGGGTGAAACGGGCCGCGCCGGAAATGCGCGCGGCTCCGGGCAAACCCAAAGTACGGCCGGTGCGGTGGTATCCTTTGAGTTGGACTTGTGGGGCAAATACCGCCGTTTGAGCGAAGCGGCCCGGGCCCAGTTGCTCGCCAGTGAGGCCAACCGCGATAACGTGCGTTTGGCGCTTACGGCCAACGTGGCGCGCGGCTATTTTTCCTTGCGTGCATTGGATGAACAGCTGAATATTGCCACCCGCACGTTGCAAACCCGGCAGGAAAGCGTGCGCGTGTACCAAAGCCGTTATGAAAACGGCTACTGCACGGAAGTTGATTTGCGCCGCATTGAAGCCAGTATGGCCAGTGTGCAGGCCCAACAACAGGAATTGAAACTTTCCATAGAAAAAGCCGAAACGGCGCTGACCGTACTTTTGGGCCGCAGCCCCCGCGCCATGGTGCAAGACGGCGTGGAACGCGGGCAAAGTTTAGCCGCCATGACGTTAGTGCCGGACGTGCCGGAAGGGTTGCCTTCCGACTTGTTGGCCCGCCGGCCGGATGTGCGCCAGGCGGAAGGGCAATTAATGGCGGCCAATGCCAATATCGGCGCGGCGCGGGCGGCGTATTTCCCGTCTATTCCGCTGACGGCCTCGGCCGGATATGCCAGCGCGGCGCTCAACCAGTTGTTTACGGGCGGCCAGCAAGGCGTATGGGCGCTTACCGCTAAAGTGACCGGGCCTATTTTTGCGGGCGGCAAAATCCGCTCCCAAAACAAGGCGGTAAAAGCCAAATATGTGCAAATGTTGGCTACTTATGAAAAAACCGTCCAAGGGGCTTTTAAGGAAGCGTTAGACGCAATTGCCGCCAATAAAATCAACCGGGATGTGTTTGATTCTTACCAACAGCAAACCCGGGCCATGCGCCGCAGTTATGATTTAACTAAAAAGCAGGAAGAAGCGGGCCTGATTGACGTGACGGATTTGCTGAATGTGGAAAGCACTTTGCTCTCTGCCGAAATGAGCGAATCTTCCGCCCGGCTGAGCGAGCTTAATTCCGTCGTCACCTTATGCCAGGCATTAGGCGGCGGGTGGAACCAGAACGACGGTTTTTCTGCCCAAGAAAAAACCAAATAAACTTGTTTTTAGTTTACCGGCCCGGGGTGTTTCAAACGCCCCGGGTTTTTTATTGCCTGGAGCGGGTGCGTTATTTGCTACAATACCAATATGCAGAGCCCTATTCTTTGCCCGCTGGACGGGCGCTATGCTTCCACGGTTAAGCCTTTGGCCCTTTGCATGGGCGAGGCGGCCCTAACGCGCGCCCGCGTGCGTGCGGAGTGCATTTGGTTGGAAGTTTTATCCGGGCTGAATTTGCCGGGTTTAGCGCCGCTTTCCGCGCCGGAAAAACAACAGTTGGCGCGTTTGGCGGAGCTGACGGAACAAGATTTGCAGGCTATCCGCGCGTATGAGCAAACGGGGCGCAACGGCATTAAAGCCACCCGCCACGACGTAAAAGCCATAGAATATTTTTTGAAAGAAAAACTGGCGGCTACCCCCTTGAAAAACCGCGCGGAGTGGCTCCACTTTGCGCTGACGAGCGAAGACATTAACAGCGCCGCTTACGCCGTTTTGTTGGCGGACGGCCTGGAGCGGGTTTTACTGCCCGCGTTGGAAAATTTGCGCCGCCGGTTAGCGGCTTTGGCGCGGCGGGAAGCCGCGGCCCCTTTGTTGGCGCGTACGCACGGCCAAGCGGCCGTTCCCACTACGTTCGGTAAAGAAGTGCGCGTGTTTGAAAGCCGCCTTTCGGAACAATTAAATCAATTAAAAAAACGGCAAATATCGTTTAAGTTCAGCGGAGCCGTGGGCAATTACAACGCCCATTATGCGGCCTTTAGCCAAATAAATTGGCCGCGCGTTTCCGCCCGGGTGGCCGCCGCCTTAAACCGCGGGCGCAAAATTAAATTGTATTTAAGCCCGCTTTCTACCCAAATAGATAACCGGGATTCTTATGCGGAGCTGTTTGATAACCTGCGCCGGATTCACCTTATTTTACTGGGCCTGTGCCAGGATTTTTGGCGCTACATCAGCGACGGCCTTTTGCGACAAAAAGCCGTAGCGGGCGAGGTGGGGTCTTCCACCATGCCGCAAAAAATTAATCCCATTCATTTTGAAAATGCCGAGGGTAATTTGCAGTTATCGGACGCGCTTTTTACGTTTTTTTCCGCCAAGTTGCCGCTTTCCCGCTTACAGCGGGATTTGTCCGATTCCACCGTTCTGCGTAATATGGGCGTAGCGTTCGGTTATGCGTTGGTGGCGTATACCTCTTTGGCGGAGGGGTTGGAAAGAGTATCTTTCAACCGGGCATTGGCTAAAGCGCAGTTGGCCCGACACCCGGAAGTATTGGCGGAGGGCATCCAAACCATTTTGCGCGCGGCGGGGCAGGAAAAACCGTATGAGCAATTAAAAGCGCTTACCCGCGGGCGCGCCATTACGCAGGAAGATTTGCAGGTATTTATAGAAAATTTACAAGTAGAACCCGTGATTAAAAATAAACTGCGGGCGCTGAACGTATTTAATTATACGGGGCTGGCCGTGCAACGGGCAAGGGGGAAATAAGCATGATAGATATTGTATGCGGCGGGCAAGCCGGAGATGAAGGAAAGGGGAAAATTTCGGCCTATTTGTCGTATAAAGGCTCTTACGCCTATTGTGTGCGCGTGGGCGGCCCGAATGCCGGGCATACCGTGGTGCAAAACGGCACTTCTTACACGTTAAAAAATATACCGTCCGGTTTCTTAAATCCGGCCACCAAATTAGTGTTGGGGGCCGGGGCCTATACCAAAACGGAGTGGTTATTA
The DNA here is from genome assembly GCA_900540405.1 of Candidatus Avelusimicrobium faecicola. Classification (GTDB taxonomy): domain Bacteria; phylum Elusimicrobiota; class Elusimicrobia; order Elusimicrobiales; family Elusimicrobiaceae; genus Avelusimicrobium; species Avelusimicrobium faecicola. Next base: position 11,081 of record UQFW01000012.1, read on the forward strand.
AAAGAGTTGGAAGTGACCGGCACGGCGGAGCGGTTGATTATTGACCCGCATGCCGTGTTAATTACCGAGGAAGAAACCGCCCGGGAGCGGGGAGCCGCACACTTTATGAGCCATATTGGCAGTGTGGGCACCGGGCTGGGGCAGGCGGTGAAAGACCGCATTGAACGGCGCAACGTAAAATTTGCCAAAGACGAACCGCTGTTAAAAGAGTTCATCCAAGACGTGCCGGAACTGCTCAACAAAGCCTTGGACCGCGGGGAAGATATCCTGCTGGAAGGCACCCAGGGGATTAAACTTTCTTTATTGCATGGGGAATATCCGTTCGTCACGTCGCGCGATACCACGGCCGCTACTTTTTTGGGCGAAGCCGGGTTAGGCCCCAAGAGCGTGCGGGATGTGTATGTAGTGTTTAAGCCGTATATCACCCGCGTGGGCCCCGGGCCGCTAGCGCATGAAATGACCGACGAAAAAGAGCTGGAAATTTACCATACCAAAGGGCACGAAATTGGCAGTGTTTCCAAGCGGTTGCGGCGTATCGGCGCGTTTGAAAAAACGTCCGCTTCCCGCGCGATTATGATTAACAACTGCACCAAAATTGCCATTACGCATATAGATATGTTTGCCGGGAATGACCGCGTAAAAAAGTACGAAGATTTCACCCCCCAGGCCAAGGCATTTTTGGAAGATTTGAAAGCGCTGTCCCGCGAGGTTTACCCGCACCCGGAAATTGCCCTTATTTCCACCGGGCCGGATATGGAAGATACTTTAGTGTTGTAAAGGATAAGGCCGGGGCCGCAAGCTCCGGCTTTTATTTTCGGCCGGGCGGGCGTTGAAAAATTTTCGCGCGAAAGTTATAATAAAAACAGCAGGGGTTTTAGGGGGAATTTTATGAAAAATATTGTGTTTGATTTGGGCGGCGTGCTGATTGATTGGAACCCGCGGTATTTATACCGTAAAATTTTTTCTTCCACGGAAGAAATGGATTGGTTCTTAAACCATATTTGTACGAGTGAATGGAACTCCCGGCAGGATGCGGGGCGGCCGTTTGCGGTAGGGCAGGCGGAATTAAAGGCCAAATATCCGCGTTATTCGGCCCAAATTGATGATTATTTTTTGCGGTGGGAAGAAATGCTGGGCGGGCTTATTAAAGGCTCGGTGGAAATCTTAAAAGAATTGTACGATAAAGGCTACCGCCTGTATGCGCTTTCCAACTGGTCGGCCGAAACACTGCCGTTGGCGCAAGAGCGGTATAATTTTTTCCCATTATTTAGTGGTATGGTTATTTCCGGGCAGGAAAAAACCATCAAGCCGGACCCCGGTTTGTATAAAATTTTACTCTCCCGCTACCAACTGGACCCGGCCGAAACTTTGTTTATAGACGACCATTCCGAAAACACCATCGCCGCCGCCAAACTGGGTATGAAAACGATAGATTTTGTTTCCCCGCTCCAGTTGCGCGAAGAACTGACCAAACGCGGCATTTTATAAAACCCGTACACATAAAAAGGCCCCGGTTTTTGCCCGGGGCTTTTTGCGTAAGGTATGCGGCTAAACGGTTGGCGCTTTGGTGATGACGGTTTCCATAACGCGGTGGCGGCGGAATTTGCGCGGCGTCACGCATAGGCCGTCTGTTGTAATTTTATCTTCTTTTTGTATGGGGCGGCCTAACTTTTGCTCCGTCCATTTTTCTACGGAAATTTTAGCCAACTGCCCCGGCACCGGCATATTGAGCGCACTGTAAACATCGGCCATATTGGCGGCGGCGCTGGCAATTACGCCGTTGCCGAACGGGCGGATATAGGCGGTAAAAAAATCGTATTCGTCTTCAATTTCGCCCACCATTTCTTCAAAAATATCTTCCAGGGTAAGAATCCCGGTAATTTGGTTTTTATCCGTCACCAAACAAATATGTTGGTGGGTTTTAATCAGTTTTTCAAGCGCGGTGGAAATAAGCGTATCGGCCGATAAGCTGATGATGGGCCGCACAATGGAACGCGCACTGGTGGGTTGCCCGGCAGATACTTTGGTAGCTTGGAAAATATCCTTAAAATTAAGATACCCGATAATGCTTTGCACGTTATTGGGGTCTTCGCACACGGGGAAGCGGGTGTGCATATCCATGTGTGCTTTTATGTAAGTATCGGCAATAGAATCGTTAGCATACAAAATATATACTTGTTCCAAAGGTACTTGTATTTCGCGTATACTGCGTATGCAAAACAGCGCACTGGACATTACTATTTTTTCCTCCGCCTTGCCGAACAAGCGCGAGGACGAAGCAATAGCTACCGCGGTGCGTAAATCGGCAATGGCCGCTTTTTGGGCTTCGCGCGGGTCTTGTTCTTGTTGGAAAGATTTTTTCGTAAAAAATTTTACAATCGCTTCCATAATGCGCACAATGGGGAACAACACCGCATACATCACGCGCATAGCGGGGGAAAGTTGAAGCACCACCCATTCTTTATTTTTAATGGCAAAGGTTTTGGGGGTCAGCTCCGCAAACACAATGGTAATAAAACTAAGCGGCAACACGACAAACGCCATGGATAATAGGTTCGCCAGGCGTTTGGGCAGGGCGAACCACTCCTGCAATTTGGGGGCGAAGGCTTCGTCTGCACTGGCCCCGCCGCAGGCCGCCGCAATCGCGCCCACCAGCGTAATGCCGATTTGCACCACGGCCAAACTGCCCTCCATGTGGTCTTTCATAAACAGGGCGGAATCGGCCCCGGCTTTTTTTTCTTGCGCTAAAATGGAAAGTTTCGTGCGCGAAACGGACGCTAACGCCATTTCATACGCGGCTAACAGCGCGTTTAAGGCTAACATTAAAAGAATAATCAGTATCGTCATACTTATAGTCTAGCAAAAAGGGTTTTGCTGTACAAAATAAGCTCTTAACCCGGTTGACCGGCGGCGCAGATAAATTATACAGTATATACTACACCCCCCGGGGGGTATTAACTATGGAACAAAAGCAAACATTTTTTATTACAGGTATGACATGCGCCGCCTGTGCCGCCCATGTGGAGCAGGCGGCCCAGGGCGTGCCGGGCGTAAAAACGGCGGCAGTGAATTTACTTCAGAACAAGTTGGCGGTGACGGTGACGGAGGATTTTAACGCGCAAGCCTTACACCACGCCATAGCGGCCGCCGGATACGGCGTAGCGGCCCCGGCCAAGCGGGCGGGCGCGCGGGAGGAAATTTCCCTTAAAAAGCGGTTTTGGCTCAGCGTGGCTTTTTTACTGCCGCTTTTGTATGTTTCTATGGGCCCCATGTGGGGCATAGTTCCCGCCCAAGTGGTGCAAAACCCGGCTGTTTTTGCCGGGGTGCAGTTTATGCTTGCGCTCCCGGTGCTGTGGCTCAACCGCGCTTTTTTTACGCGCGGGGGAAAACTGCTGGTAGCGGGCGCGCCCAATATGGATAGTTTGGTGGCTTTGGGCTCCGGCGCGGCGTTTATTTCCGGCGTGTGGACGTTGGTGCAAATTTTGCAAAGGGGGCAATCTTTACAATCGTTATATTTTGAATCTTCCGCCATGATTTTAACGCTGGTCACCCTGGGCAAATGGTTGGAAGCGCGCGCCAAAGGCAAAACAACGGCGGCGGTGGCGGCGTTAGTGTCGCTTGTGCCACAAGAAGCCCTGCGGCTTGAAAACGGTAAGGAAGTGCGCATCCCGGCGGAACAGGTGCGGCCGGAGGACAGACTAGTGGTGCGCGCCGGAAGCCGCATAGCGGCGGACGGCGTGGTAGTCAGCGGTTCGGGCGCGGTGGACGAGTCCGCCTTGACCGGGGAAAGCGTGCCTGTGGAAAAAGCACCCGGGGCGCGCGTGGCGGCGGGCACGGTCAATACCGCGGGTTATTTTGAAATGCGCGCCTTGCATACCGGGGCCGATACCGCGTTAGCCGCCATTATTAAACTGGTGGAAGATGCCAACACTTCCAAAGCGCCCATTGCCCGCCTGGCCGATAAAGTAAGTGCGGTTTTTGTGCCGGTGGTATTGGGGTTGGCCCTTTGCACGTTGGCCGGTTGGTTGGTAGCCGGAGCCTCGTTTGAGGTGGCTTTACAGCGTTTTATTGCGGTACTGGTGATTGCGTGCCCCTGTGCGTTGGGGTTGGCTACTCCAACGGCTATTATGGTGGGTACGGGCGTGGGGGCGCGGCGCGGCATTTTAATCAAATCGGCGGCGGCGTTGGAGCGCGCCGGGCGGGTTTCCTGCGTGGTGTTTGATAAAACCGGCACATTGACGGAAAACACCCCGCAAGTGACGGACGTTGCCTTGGCCCCCGGGGAAATGCCCGGCCGTTTTTGGCAAGTGTGCGCCAGTGTGGAAAGCCCATCCCAACATCCGTTTGCGCAAGCGGTGGTGAGTGCGGCGGCCCGGCAAGGGGAAAAGCCTGCCCCGGTGGAACAGTTTGAAATTATCCCCGGCGGCGGAGTGCGCGCCCGGCAGAACGGCCGTTGGATTTTTGGCGCGAGTGAGGTGTTTGCGGCCCGGCAGGCAACATTACCCCCGGCGCTCAAAACACAGGCCGACACTTGGGCCGGGCAAGGCAAAACGCCTTTTTGGATAGGGGAAGAAACGCGCATTTTGGGCGTGCTTGCCTTATCCGCCCCGTTGCGCCCGTCTGCCCGGGAAGCCGTGCAAATTTTGCAACAAATGGGCCTGAAAGTCTGTTTGTTGACGGGGGATAACGCGCGCACGGCGCACGCGGTGGCCCAACAAGCCGCCATTCAAACGGTTTATGCCGGGGTTCTTCCGCAAGGGAAGGAAGAAATCCTGCGCCGCTTGCAACACCAAGGGGAAACGGTGGCTATGGTGGGGGATGGCATTAATGATGCCCCGGCCTTGGCGCGGGCTGATGTAGGTTTGGCGGTGGCGGCCGGGACGGACGTTGCGTTGGAATCGGCCGATATTGTACTGGTGCGCGGGGATTTGCGCGCCGTGCCAGCCGCGTTGCAATTAAGCCGGGCGGTACTAGGCAATATCCGGCAAAATTTGTTTTGGGCATTTTTTTATAACGTGCTGGGTATTCCGTTGGCCGCCGGGGTGTTTTACCCGTTGTGCGGTTGGCAGTTAAACCCCATGTTTGCGGCGGCGGCCATGAGTGCCAGCTCCGTATTTGTGCTTTCAAACGCGTTGCGTTTGCGGTTTTTTAAGCCGGTTTTTTATCCGGCGGGAGAAAAAAATATGCAGAAAATAATGAAAGTAGACGGTATGATGTGTATGCATTGCGCCGGGCGGGTGGAAAACGCCCTGACGGCTTTAGACGGTGTGAAAGCGGTTAAAGTGAATTTATCCGCCAAACAAGTGACTATTACCCTCGTGCGCGAAGTGCCGGACGACGCCTTAAAAGAGGCGGTGGAAAAAGCCGGCTACCGCGTGGAAGAAATCGCCTAAGGAGCCTGTATGCAAGCGGACCCTAAAAAAATTACGCGTTTATTAAAAACCGCCCGCGGGCAGGTGGACGGCGTATTAAAAATGGTGGAAGAAAACCGCTACTGCGTGGATATTGTCAACCAACTGTTAGCGGCCGAGGCGGTTTTGCGCCGCGCCCATTGTGAAGTTTTGCGCGCGCATTTGGCGCATTGTGTGGCAGATTCTATCGGCCCGGCCGGGCAAGAAAAAACGGCCGAAATGATGGATATAATTGATAAAATATCCAAATAAGGGGTATTTTTTACTAAGGATTTGACTATGCAAAATTACGGTTTTATCAAGGTAGCGGCGGCTATACCCGCCTTAAAAGTAGCCGCCTGTGCGTATAACGCGCAAGAAATGGAAAAATTAATCCGCCAGGCGGCCGGGGCCGGGGTGCGGGTGGTGGTATTCCCGGAGTTAAGTTTAACGGGATACACTTGCGGAGATTTGTTTTTACAGCCGGCATTAATCCGGGCGGCGGAAGCGGCCTTGGCGGATTTGCTCCAACGCACCGCCGCGGAAGATATTGTTTTTATTGCCGGGTGCCCGGTGGCCGCGGGCAGTGCGCTTCTCAACGCGGCTGTGGTGTGCTACCAAGGGAAAATCTGCGGCGTAGTGCCCAAAACCTGCTTGCCGAATTATAAAGAATTTTACGAAAAACGCTGGTTTGTATCTGCCGAGGATTGGCAAGGCGGCGAGGTCACTTTGTGCGGGCAGTGCGTGCGTGCGGGGGCGGATTTGTTGTTCCAAGCGTCCGGCGCCGTGTTTGGGGTGGAAGTGTGCGAGGATTTATGGTCTTGCATACCGCCTAGTTCGCAAGCCGCGTTGCAAGGGGCGGAAATTATTTTCAACCTGTCCGCGTCCGATTCTTTAGCCGGTAAAAGCCGTTATTTGCGCAGTTTGGTGGCCCAGCAATCGGCCCGCGGTTTGTGTGCGTATGTATACACCTCCGGCGGGTTTGGGGAGTCGTCTACCGATTTAACCTTTGGCGGCAACGCCCTTATTTACGAGGACGGCGCCTTTCTGGCCGAGGCCCGGCGTTATAGCTTGGAGCCCCAATTAATTGTCAGTGAAATAGATGTGGAAGCGTTGCGCACGGAGCGCCGCGCGAACACTACTTTCGCTACGGACTCCGCCCACGCCACCCTAGAGCCGTATGAGGTGGTGGATTGCGGGCAAGCCCCGGCGGCGGGAGTCGCGCTGACGCGCCCGGTTTCCCGCACGCCGTTTATTGCGCAAGGGGCACAGTTGGACGAAAACTGCCAAGAGGTGTTGGAAATCCAATCTTTAGGGTTAGCCAAACGCCTGGCCCATACCGGGGCCAAAAAGGCGGTAATCGGGGTGTCCGGCGGGTTGGACTCCACCCTGGCGCTGTTGGTTTGCGTGCGCGCTTTTGATAAATTGGGCCTTTCCCGCAGTGGCATTATCGGGGTGACTATGCCCGGCTTCGGCACCACGGGCCGCACTTATCAAAATGCGTTGGCCCTTATGAACGCATTAAAAATAACCGTGCGGGAAATTTCCATTAAAGAAGCGTGCTTGCAACATTTTAAGGATATTTCCCACCCGGCGGACACGCACGACATCACTTACGAAAACGCCCAAGCGCGCGAGCGCACCCAAGTATTAATGGATGTGGCTAACCAAACCGGCGGCCTGGTGATTGGCACCGGGGATTTATCGGAATTGGCCCTGGGGTGGGCTACCTATAACGGGGACCAGATGTCTATGTACGGGGTGAATGCCAGCGTGCCTAAAACGCTGGTCAAGCATTTGGTAAAATGGGTGGCCGCGCAGGAAGAAGAAAGCGTGCGCAAACTGCTTTTAGATATTGCCGATACGCCTATCAGCCCGGAGTTGTTGCCCGCGGACAGCGCAGGTAAAATTTCCCAAAAGACGGAAGATTTAGTCGGCCCGTATGAGTTGCATGATTTTTATTTGTACCACTTCTTGCGGCGCGGATTTAGCCCGGCTAAAATTTATTTTTTGGCCTGCTATGCGTTCCGGGGGGAGTATGCGCCGGAGGTTATTAAAAAATGGCTGGTCACTTTTATCCGGCGCTTTTTTGCCCAGCAGTTTAAGCGCTCCTGTATGCCGGACGGCCCGAAAGTGGGCTCGGTATCCCTCTCCCCGCGCGGGGATTGGCGTATGCCCAGTGATGCGTGCAGCCAAGTATGGTTGCAAGAGGCAGAAAACTTATAATAACTCCAAAGGCCGCCGCAAGCGGCCTTTTTTATGGGATTTTGAAAAACCCCGGGGCCTTATAAAAAGCTCCGGGGTTGATAGCGTTTTTGGCGGTTAGTCTTTTAAGAAACTCTTGCCGTATTTCAGCGGCTCCAAACCAAAGAAGTCCGCCGCCGTTTGGCCCAGGTCCGCATACGTGTCGCGCCCGCCCAAAAAAGCGGGTTTTACCTGCGGGCCGAACATAATTACAGGCACGTGTTCGCGGGTGTGGTCGGTACCTTTGTAAGTCGGGTCGCAACCGTGGTCGGCCGTAATAAATACAATATCGTTGGGCCCCAACAGCGCGGCCAGTTCCGGCAGGCGGGTATCAAAGTATTCCAGCCCGGTGGCGTAGCCTTCCACGTCGCGGCGGTGGCCCCACGCCATATCAAAATCCACAAAGTTGGTAAAAATCAAACTGCCGGGCGCGGCATTTTTTACTTCTGCCAACGTGGTGTCCCACAGTTCGGTGAGTCCGCTTGCTTTTACCGCGCGAGTAATGCCTTGTTTAGCAAAAATGTCCGAAATTTTACCCACGGAAATAACCTGCCCGCCCGCATTTTTGATGGCATCTAACAGCGTGGGCATAGGCGGCGTGACGGAATAGTCGTGCCGGTTTTTGGTGCGCTTAAATTCGCCCGGTTTTTCGCCTTCAAACGGGCGCGCAATCACGCGGGCGATATTGTAAGGCTTTACATATTTGAAAGCAATTTCGCACACTTTGTATAAGCGGTCCAGCCCAAAATGTTTTTCGTGCGCGGCAATTTGAAAAACGCTGTCGGCGGAGGTGTAGCAAATCGGTTTCCCGGTTTTGATGTGTTCTTCGCCCAGTTCATCTATAATGGCGGTGCCGGAGGCGGCTTTGTCGCCCAGAATACCGGGCAGGCCGGCTTCTTTACAAATTTTTTCTATCAGTTCCGGCGGGAAAGAGGGGTAATCCGGCTTGAAATAGCCCCAATCAAACTGAACGGGACAGCCTGCCATTTCCCAATGGCCGGAGGAGGTGTCTTTGCCGTGGCTAATTTCCCGCATGAAACCGTATTTGGACGGTAAACTCACGAGTGCCGGCCCTTGCGCTCCGGCGGCGGGTGCTTTGCCGGCGGATGCTTCGGCCGCTTTGAATAACCCGAGCGCGGCTAAATTGGGCAAATTTAAGTGCCCGCGCGCTTCGGCAATATGGCCCAGCGTGTCGGCCCCTTGGTCGTCAAACTTGGCGGCATCTTCCGCCCCGCCGATACCAAAGGAATCCATCATTAAAATAACGGCTTTACCTTGTTTGTTCATGCAACGCCTCCCAATGATAAAAGTTTCCTTTATTATAGCTTTATTTGCGGGCAAAAACATCTAATATATATTGCCTTTTGAAAGGGACGTGTTATTAATGATATGATTTGAAAAAGGGGGCTGACTATGAATAAAGCTTACGAAAATATGCGTAATTTTTGGTTAGATGTAAAAAATTTGGAAAACCGCAAAGGCATTATGGAACTGGGCGCGGATAAAATTTCCGTAGCCGGGGTGGAAATGCCGGTGCCGGACGGAAACCAAACCAAATATTTGTTGGTGGCTACCAACTCGCTGGGGGATTGCAGTTTGTATTTTGAAAATAACAGCAAAAGCGGTTTGGGCGGAATGATTGGCGGCCACGGGGACGAAAAAATGCAAACCGTTGCCGCGCACATGTTGGCGCACGCCAGCAAATTAACCGCGCAGATGAGCGCAGACGAAAAATTGCCTGTTCCGGCGGCGGGGTGCGTGCGGTTGTTTGCCGTAGCCAAAAATAAAATTTTCCACATAGAATTGCCGGAAGCGGAGGCGCGCAACACGCAAAATCCGTTCTATCCTATGTTTGCCTATTCCCAACAGTTGCTTGGCTCTTTCCGCGCGCAGGCACAGGAACATCCCGCCCATTGTTAGGAGGTTTTTTATGAAGCCGGAAAAATGGCGTGAATTTAAGCGGCGCTACCCGTGGCTCGGCGGGGCGGCGGTAGCGGTATTGTGCCTGCTGTTTTTGGTGGCGGCGGGTGCGTTTTATATGGCCAATTTGCACGCAGTTTTGAAAAAAGAAATCCGCGCCGGCCTGGTGGAAGTGGCCCGGCAGGGGGTCAAAATTCTGCAAACGCAAATAGCGGGGGACGAAAACTCGCTTAAATCCATGGCTACGGCTATTGCGGGGTACCGCACGCTGGATGAAAAACGCATTTTGCGCCTGGTGCAAGAAGAAGCCGCCAATAACTCTTTTAAGCGTTTGGCGTTTGTGCGCCCCAACGGCATAGCCGTTATGAGTGACGAGCGCATTATGGATATTTCGCAAGAAGATACGTTTAAGGCTTCCATGCAGGGGCAAAAAGCGCTTTCTAACCGGTTTCAAGATGCGGCCGACGGTAAAGATATTATCGTGCAAACGGTGCCGATTTTCAAAAAAGGCAAAGTAGTGGCGGTGTTGGCGGCGGCGCGCACCTTGGCGGAATATGCGCAAATGCTGTCCGTTTCCACCTTTGGCGGCATGGGGTACAATGTAATTGTGCGCGCCAATGGGGATAGAGTGATTAACTCCACCAACCAAACGGCCGTGCAATCGTTAGAAAATATTTTTGAAAACTCCACCGATATTTTTTGGAGCAAAGGCACCCGGCCGGAACAAGTCCGCGCGGATATGCAGGCGGGAAAAACCTTTGTGGTGGCGGTTTCCACCCGGCAGGGCGGGCCGCTTTATGCCAGTTTCGCCCCGGTGGGGATTAACGATTGGTATATGGTTTCTTTAGTGCCGGCGCGTTTTGTCCACGCCACGGCGGCCCGGCTTTTGCGGCTGACGCTGGCTTATGGGGTGTTTGGGCTTATTTTGGTGGCCGCGTTGTTTTATTACGGCGTGCGTACGCGCCAATCCGGCCGTGAAGCCCTGGACCGTGTGGCCCACCGGGACCCGATTACAGGCTTTGATAATTGGGCCAAAAAATCGGCCCGGGCGCAGGAGCTTTTACAAAACAACCCCGCCCAAGCGTATGCGATGGTAAGTTTGGATGTGGACCGTTTCCAGGTAATTACGCATTTGTACGGGGTGCAGGCGGGGGATGATTTATTGCGCAGAATTGCGCGCGTTTTGGATAGCCGTTTGCAGGAGGGGGAGGAGTTTTCCCGCGTGGATGCGGACCGTTTCCAACTGTTGCTTAAATATACCGATGACGGCCAAATGCGCAACCGCTTACAGCTGATGAGCGAAGAAATTACCGCCTTGCCCCCGGGTCAAAAAGAGCCGTACAGCGTGATGCTTTCCTTTGGCGTGTATGTGATAGCGGACAGAACCTTGCCGCTGGCGGAAATGCTCAACCGTTCTTTAATGGCGTGCTACACGGTAAAAAACAGCGTGGAAGTGGTGGCCTTTTTTACAGAGGCCATGTTAGACCAAATCAATTTTGAAAAAAAGTTGGAAGACGGCATGGCGCGCGCTTTCAAACAAGGGGAATTGGTGGCGCGTTTCCTGCCGGTAAAAGATTTGCAAACCGGCAAAATCGTCTGCGCTTGCGCGCGCGTATTTTGGAATCACCCGGAATACGGCGTGTTGCCCGGCTATGCGTTCCGCGCTATTTTTGAGCGTACGGGGGTGGCGCGGCAGGTGGATAAATTCCTGTTGGAAGAATCGTTTAAGCTGTTGGCAAAAACGGCGGATATAGAGGTGGTTTCCGTGGTTCTTTCCCCCTTGCACGCGTACAACCCGTATTATGCGGCGGAATTGAAAAAAACGGCCCAAAAATATCACGTTGCGCCCGGGCGGCTGGAGTTGGATATGGCGTTGGAAATCCCGGGGCATAAGCCGCATTTTTTTATCAGCCTGGCCCAAACCTTAAAAAAGGAAGGCTTTTTGGTGGGGGTTCACCGCTTTGGGGAAGGCACCGGTATATTTGAGTTTCTCTCGCGCGTGCGGACCGATTGGCTGAAAGTGTGGTTCGGCTCCGCCGCCGCAGGCCACGGGTACGAGCGGGAAAGCCGGCTGTTGGCCTCCCTGCCGCAGTTGGCGCAGACCTTGCGAACGGAAATAGAAATGGACGGCGTGCAAACGCAAGAACAAGCACAGCGCCTACAAAAGGCCGGGTTTAAGTTTATTTCCGGCCCGGTAAACGGCCCCGCATTATCGGCCGAAGAATTATTGGCTTTACTGGCTAAAGAATAAAAATGCACACGGGGGACAAACCAAAAGTTTGTCCCCCGTGTGCGATTAAACCGTTCCGCGTGCCTGTTAGATAATAATCAGGCGGATAGCCATAATTACCAGTATCAGCCCCGCAATAAATTCAAAGCGTTTGCTGGTAATCATTTGCGTATTTTTGCTCCCCAAGTGGAACCCCAATAACGTAAATCCGAAAGAAATGGCCATTAAAATTAAAATTTGCGGGAACCATCCCTTTTGCATGGTATCCAAAGCAAAACCCACCAAAAACGAATTCATGCCAATCAGGGCGGATACCTTTACCAATTTGCGGTTGTTTTCGGTATCCAAATCCGTAAAACTGGGGGATTTTTCAATAGATTCCAACATAAATTTAATGCCCAGCAGTAAAACAAAGGCAAAAGCCACCCAGTTTTGCGCCAGATAGATAAAGTCATTAAAAAAGAGGGTGCTTAACAAGTAGCCAAACCCAAATAACAGCGCGTTAAACGCCGTAAAAAAGAGGGCTACTTTAATGGAAAACACATTTTTGTTTTCCGGTTTCATCTTCATAGCGGACATATTGGCCGACACCATATTGTCCACGCAAATACACAAAAAAATAATTGTCACGGCGATAATGCCCATGCTACGCTCCTTACTACTGTATTAACTGCCAAATTCTACCAAATGCCCAGCCCGCCCAGCAAGAGTTTTGTTCCAATCCCCGCTAAAGCAACGCCTCCCAGCGCTTCCATTATTTTACCAAACCGCCGCCCCAACTGCGCCCCCAGCCAAAACCCGGTGCAACTGGTGCCGAATACACAAACAGTTAGCGTAAGTATAGTCAGCCAGAACGGCGCGTCAGTTAAAGATAGCGCCACGCCCACAAGCAGGGCGTCCAAACTGGTGGCCACGGCCAGCGCCAAAATGGTTTTAGCGGTATTCAAACGGCACAGGGCGGAGGCTTCTTCGTCGTCTTTCTTTCCAAAAGCGCCGCACACCATACGCACCCCAATAAATACCAGTACGGCAAACGCTATCCAGTGGTCAAAGCGGTCTATCCACCGCCCGAGCTGTTCCCCGCAGAACCACCCCGCGGCAAACATCACAAAATGCGCCGTTGCAAAAGCCGCGCTTACGCCCCATACCGTGCGGGCGCGCAGGCGGCAGTGTTCGGCACAGCCGGCCGCAATCGTGACGGCAAAATTATCCATAGATAAACTCAACGCTACTAACAGGCCGGATAATATTAGCATATACATTATCATAACATTTTTTATAAGATAGAATGATATAGGAACCAACGCTATGGAAACATTAAAAGAACTGTATAAAATTGGCATGGGGCCCTCCAGCAGCCACACCATGGGCCCCCGCAAAGCGGCGGATGCGTTTAATAAACAATATCCCGAAGCAAGGGCATTTCGGGCCGTCTTGTACGGCTCTTTGGCGGCTACCGGCAAAGGCCACTTGACCGATTTTACCATTAAAGAAGCCTTTGACCCCAAACCCGTAGAAATTGTATGGGAAGAAAAAACCTTTTTGCCCCGCCACCCCAACGCCCTGCGCCTGCAAGCGTTGGACCAAGCCAACCATATTATAGCGGAACATTTGGTATATAGCGTGGGCGGCGGAGCCATCCGCGACGATAAAGACTTCAACCACCCGCCCAAAAGCGTTTATCCGCATAAATCCATGGCGGAAATTTTGGATTATACCGCCGATAAAGGCATGCTTCTGTGGGAATATGTGGAAGAATTTGAAGGCCCGGAAATTTGGGATTATTTGGCCCAAATTTGGCAGACCATGCAAAACACCATGCAGAGCGGCCTGGCCAAGCGCGGCGTGTTGCCGGGCTCGCTCAATTTGGAGCGCAAAGCCCGCCGCTATTTATATAAGGCGGAAAATTCCCCGCAATACTTACGCCGGATGAACAATCTGTTTGCGTATGCACTGGCCTGTTCCGAAGAAAACGCCGCCGGCGGGCAAGTGGTCACCGCGCCTACTTGCGGCTCTTGCGGGGTGTTGCCGGCCGTGTTGCGGCTGATTAAAGAAATTTGCGCCTTTGAAGACATCACCATTTTACACGCGTTGGCCACGGCCAGTTTGTTTGGCAATATGGCTAAAATGAACGCCTCTATTTCCGGCGCGGAAGTGGGCTGCCAGGGGGAAGTTGGCGTGGCCTGTGCCATGGCCGCCGCCGCCACCTGCCAGTTGGAGGGGGGCGATAACCAGCGGATTGCCTACGCCGCCGAAATGGGCTTGGAACACCATTTGGGCCTGACCTGTGACCCGGTGGACGGATTGGTGCAAATCCCTTGTATAGAGCGCAACGCGCTGGCGGCTTCCCGCGCGCTGGATTGTGCCACTTATGCGCTGATGTCGGACGGACACCACCGCGTTTCTTACGACGACGTTTTGGCTACCATGATGCAAACCGGGCACGATATGAAAACCGAATACCGCGAAACGGCGCACGGGGGGCTGGCTCGTTTTTTCAAAAAAAAGTATTATACTTTGAAAGAGAAGGCTATTAGGCACCCCAAAGAGGGGGATAAGTAGCCGGGGGGTAAAATGAAAGTATTGGATGCTATTTTTAAGCGGCGCAGTGTGCGCCATTATACCAACCAAGCTATCCGCTCGGAGGATATTACCCGGTTGTTGCAGGCGGCTATGGCCGCGCCTACCGCGCGTAATTGCCAAGAGTGGGAGTTTGTAGTGGTGCGGGATAAAGCCATGTTCAAAAAAATAATGGCGGTACATCCGTATTCCAAAATGTTGGCGGAAGCGGATTGTGCAATTGTGGTTTGCGGCAATACAAAGCGCGAAATGGCCCCCGGTTATTGGCAGGCCGATTGCGGTGCCGCTACCCAAAATATATTGCTGGCCGCCACCGCATTGGGCATTGGCAGTGTGTGGTTGGGGGTGTACCCTAACGAAGAACGCATGGAAGCGGTTTCCCGGCTGTTAAATCTGCCGGAGTATGTAAAGCCGCTTAATATAATCTCGCTGGGAATGCCGGCCGAAAAATTGGCGGAAGTGAACCGTTTTGACCCGGCAAAAATACATTACGAATTATGGTAAAAGCTAACTTGAATAAACAACTTATCGTATGCACTTTATTGGGTTGCGCGGCCGCTTTCGGCGTGCAACCTGCCCAGGCGGCAGAGGTGCAAGACCTGGCCCGGGCCGAAGAAGCCCGCTATGCATCGGTGGATGCCTGTTATTTGGCCCCGGAAGCCGTGGATGTAAAAGCATTCCGCGCGGCGTACAGAGATGTGGAAGATAAGCAGGAATGGCTGACGCTGGTGGATACAAAATATTCCTTGTCTGCTAAATACAAGCCGCACGATTTAACCGGCTCCGGCCGTATTTTACTGCGCAAAGAAGCCATGGCCCAAATGGAAAAAATGCAAGAGGCCGCCCGCAAAGACGGCGTCATCCTGCGGCCTATTTCCACCTACCGCTCTTATGAATATCAGGCGGGGCTGCTGCGCCGGACCAAAAATCCGTCCTATGTGGCGGCTCCGGGCCACTCCCAACACCAATTAGGCACCGCCATTGATTTTAACACCGTGGACCCGGCGGACGAAAACATCCCCGCGTTAAAGTGGTTGCGTAAACACGCCGGAGAATACGGATTCAGCTTGTCCTTCCCCAAAGGGCAGGAAGCGGAAACCGGATACCCGTATGAGGCGTGGCATTACCGCTACATTACCAAAGAGGGGGTTTATCTGCAAGATACCTTTTTTGGCGGTAGCCAACACAAAATGCTGAGGTTTTTACAAATGTGCTTGTGGCCGGCGGAAGAACGGGTGCTGGCACAAAATCAGGTGCGCCAAAGCCTGCGCCATTTGCCCGCCCCGCAAACGGCGGCGCCTACTAAATAGTGGGGCAACGCCCGACGTTGCCTGGTTTGCATGGCGCGCCCTTGCGGAACGCGCGTCCGGTGGAATTGGTGCGTTTGGGGCGTGCCCTGGGGGGTGCGTGAGCGCTTGGAATTGCGTGCCCCGGCCGGATTTTTGTGCCCGGCGGCGGCAGATTTTATAAGGGATTGTTTGTTGGTTCAGCCGGGTTTGCAAAAAGCGCGGCGGAAAGTTTTTTTGGCAGAAACGCCCGAAAATTAGTATAATAAC
>UQFW01000013.1 GCA_900540405.1 Candidatus Avelusimicrobium faecicola
GTCGCCCGGGAGCGCTCCACCGCGCGGCGGTATTGCGGCAACGCCACGGCAGATAATACGCCCACAATCAGCACTACCGTTAAAATTTCCACCAAAGTAAAACCTTTTTTATTTCTTTTCATAAATTTCCTCTACTAAAAACAGTGTTTCTTGGATATATTAAAAACCTCTTCGCAAATATCCGTCTTTCCGGTATCCGTCTTTCCGGGATTGCAACAATACATATTGGTCCCGTCATACGCAAAAACAGTGCCTTTTACATTATTGCCCTTTTCCAACCGGGCTTGCACCACATTTTCATTTGCAATACTGTAAGTATAGTTAGGCGTGCGGATTAACTGCCCCTCTATGGATGTAATATTTTTGATACCGATATCCAACATATTCGCCGTAATGGTTTCATTGTTTCCGTTTGCCTCGTTTTCAATACGCACCCGTTCGCGCGCCTCATAAATAGGGGCCAACATTTGTTCCGCCTCCACCATGCGGGCGCGGTCCAAACTGCGGGTGTACTTTGGCATAGCCACGGAAGCCAATATGCCCATAATCAGTACCACGGCTAACAACTCAATAAGTGTAAAACCTTTCTTCATAAATTCCTCCACTAAACATAGTTTATGGATTTTTCAACTATTTACAATACCCATTATAGCTAAATACGCTCCCGGGCGCAAAATTTTTTAACTTCAAACCCTCTAACCCTTTTTTGCACTTGCCGCCGGAACCTAAATTTTTAACAATAGTTTTGTAGCACCGTTTGATACCGCCCGGGGGGCGCGGTTTACCTCCCCCCAACCAACGCGTTGGTGCCTCCGCCCCATAACAGGGCGGGGGTTTTATTGCGCAAAACAGCGCCAAAACTGGTACAATGTAAAAGTTAAAACAAAACGTCCCAGGGTTCCTGCGGCAAAGGAGAAAAATATGATTAAAGAAGGTTCCAAAGCAAAATTTGACTATACCCTCACCGTTGACGGCAAAGTAGCCGATACTTCCGCCGGGCGCGGGCCGCTGGAATACACCCACGGCGCGGGTATGATTATCCCGGGGTTGGAAAAAGAACTTTTGGGTATGAAAGTGGGCGACAAAAAGACCGTCACCGTCAAGCCGGAAGAAGGCTACGGCCTGGTATTGCAAGAAGCCATTAAGCGCGTACCGAAAGAAGCCATTTCCAACGCCAACGAATTAAAAGTAGGCGATATGGTGGGCGCTTCCAACGGCGGGCACACGTTCCGCGCAGTGGTAAAAGAAATCGGCGAAAAAGAAATTACCTTGGATTTCAACCACCCGTTAGCCGGTAAAGAATTGGTTTTTGATGTGGAAATTAAAGAAATCAACTAATTTTACCCTTGCTACAAGACTAAAAAGGCCCTCCGCACAGAGGGCCTTTTTTATAGATGGGAATTTTTTATTTATTGCGCTTAAACAAGCGTTTTAGCCAATGTTTTTTGGGGGATTGCACATCGGCCGCCAACTTGGGGGAAAGCACGCCGAGCAGCTTGTTTTGCCCGTCCACCACCGGAAGCAAAGGCCACTGGCACGCCTTAAATTTTTGCATGGCGGAAGTTTCCCCCTCCCCGGGCGTTAAAACGGCATAATCCGCACTCATCAAAGAACCCACCGCGCTATCCGCCGGATAAAACAGCAGTTCCGCCACGCGCACCGCGCCTTTTAACTGGCCGTCTTTGGCCGTCACAAAACAAACGGGCGGCAATTTTTTGCGGGGCATATTTTTTAAGCGTTCTATTACGTCCGCCGCTTTGGCGTCCGTCTTAACGGATACAAAATCCGTACTCATCCGCGCGCCCACGCTGTTGGGGGCAAACGCCAGCGCCCCCTTTAATAGCGCCACAAATTCCGGCTTTAGGGAAGCGGACAGTTTTTCCCGGTACGGCTGGGAAAATTCCTTCATCATCCGCGCCGCCTGCATAACGTCCAGGCGGGAAAACACATACCCGGCCTGCCGCGCGGGCAAACGGCGCAACACCGCCGCCGCCTTGCAAGGCTCCATATTATTAAAGCACGTCACCAGCGTTTGCGCTTTTAAGGGAGATACCAAAAGCACCACCTCGTGCGTGGCCATGGAACCCAAAACACGCCCCGCCGCTTGGGGGGCGGTTGTGATAAATTTTTCAGCCAGCACATTAGCCAGTGTATCGGTTTGGTTTAACATACTTTTTTACAGTTCTAAAAAAATGCTTTATAAGCAACTAATTTTATTATAATAAATTAAGCGGCGCACTTGCCAAAAGAGGCTATTATGCTGTTCAATAAACCGATTAATGATTTGACCTTTCAAGATGTGGTGGACTTTTGCAAGCGGGGTATTCCCGAGGGCAAACAGCTGGATTACAAATACTGCTTGCCCAAAAATAAAGAAAAATTCGCCAAAACGATTGCATCCTTTGCCAACGCCTTGGGCGGCACTATTATTATTGGCGTGCAGGACGATAAAGACGACAAACCGGCCCCGCCGTTTACCGGTATGCCGTATCACGAAAAAATCCGCAGTACGATAGAAGACATCATACAAGTATACATTGACCCCATTGTGTTTGTTGACATCAACACCTGCATTGGGCCGAACAACCGTATGTTTGTGGTGGTCAACATTCCGCAAAGCAATTTAACCCCGCATTTGGTGGGCAAAAGCAAGCGCGCATACGTCCGCACTGGGCAAAGCAGCCGCCCGGAAGCCATTGTTCACCCGGAACGCCTGCCCTGGCTGTTAGACCACCGCCAAAAATCCGAACGGTTGCGCCATATTTTGTACGATAAAGCCGAAAGCCATTTTGAAAATTACTTAAAACTGAAAAATACGGAATTAGCCAACCTGCCTGTTTGCACGCTGTCCGTTTCCCCCTTCTACCCGGAAGAACCGCTGACGGATTACCGCCAAATACCGGAAATTATCCGCGAATGTGCCACGGATGCGTGGTTTGGGCATACGGCGCCGGAGGATTACCCCATCCAACCCTTGCAAGACGGCGCGGCCGTCATCAGCAACCAAAAAGGCGTGCATAAAATGACGGAATTTAACGCCTATGGCCTGCTCATGGATAAACGGATTGCCGGGGAAATTAAAAATTTTAACGGGCACGAGGCCCGCGTGGTTTCTATTGAAAAACTCACCCAAGAGCTGATTTTGTTTTTAGTGACGGCGCTGAAATACTTAAACCACATTTCCTTTGGCGGCACGGTGTACTTCCGCCTGAAAATGAGCAACACTTGTGCTTTGCGCGCCAGTTTGGGCAAGCAAAAAGCCACCGTGCTGGAAGCCTATTTGCGTATGGACCGCATACTCAATTTGGCCCAATTACAAGACGGCCTGTGCGCCGAGGCCAAAAGCATTGTGCAAGAGGCCGCCTGGGGTTTAGGTATACCCGCCAAAGAAGCGGAAATAACCGCCTTGGTAAATGCGTATTTGGCCGAAATTGAATAAGGTTTTACTTATGCAAAACGGATTTACGCTGATAGAATTATTAATAGCGGTACTCATTATAGGCGTGTTATCCGCCGTAGCGGTGCCGTATTATTTTAACGCCGCGGAAAGCGCGCGCATGACGGAAGCCGTGGTGCTATGGGGCCGGACTAAAAATTTTTACCGGGGCCGCCCCTTAGACGAAGCGCAAGCGCGCCGCATAGAATCACGCGCCCAAAAAGAAAATCCCTTAAAATATTTTACCTTGCACATTACTTGCCGCCCGGAGCCGGGCAAAGAATACTGCTGGGAAGCGGAATTTGAACAAAAAGAAGCACGCCACGCCCAATACAAATTAACCACCGCGGATAATTTTTTGCAGTTGGCGTGCCAGGGCCTAAATAACGCCGGGAAAGACTTTTGCCAATCCCGCGCCGCGCAGGAAACCCCGGTTTCGGTAGGCGGGCAGAGCGCGTTTCTTATCAAATTTTAATTAGCGGGTGCGCACCCATTCTTCGCTTGCGCGGCGGAGTTTGATTAATTGGATAAAAGCCGGGTCTGCGTGGTATTGTTTGGCAATATCCTCGGCGCTTAACCCCTCTCTGTCATGGCAGGCCGTATCCGCGCCGGCCTCCAAAAGCATAACCGCCATTTCCTTTTGAATTTGCTTTTGTCCGTCCGTTTCCGGCAGAGCGGAGGCCAACGCCATGAGCGGGGTTTCCCCCAGTTCATTGGCAGCATTGGGGTCTGCCTTATAAGATAAAAGCAAGGCTAAATTGTTCTTTTCCAGCGCGTTGCACGCGCTCCACAAGGCCGAGGCCGGGTCCGCCACGCCGCCACATTGTTTTAGTACGCTTTTCAACAAGTCTGTACGGTTTTTGCCGGATAAATACATCACCAGCAGTTTCCCCCCAAAAGACATTTTGCCAGCGTCCAAACCGTACTCCAACATGGCGGAAAAAGTTTCCAACTTGTCATTATTGCAAGCCGCATTGGCGGCATCCGTTAAAGATTCATTACGCAAATACGCGTCCGCGCCCGATTTTAACAAAAACAACACGGTTTGGGTCTTGCCGTTCCACGCGGCGGCAATTAACGCGGTATTGCCGTTGGAATCCGTTTGATTGATATTGACGGAGCCGGTATTCAGCATTTCCTGCAATTTTTCCGTTTCTCCGTTGCGCGCATATCGGATAAACTGCGGGGCATTGGGCGGGTTATAATACAAAAAAGTTTTTCTTTTTTCATCCTCCCACATTTTCTGGAGGTCATCTTCGTTGGTTTTGGCCCCCTTGAACCAATAAACGGCCGCATAGATAATTACCGAAACAACCATCGCCACCGTTGCAATTAGTTCAGGCAGGCCAAACGCGCGTTCCAGTAGTTCTTTCCACATAAATCCCCCTTAATTTATAACCCCAATTTTAACAAATCGTGTACATGCACCACGCCCAGCGGCTTTTCATCTTGCGTGACAAACAGGGTGGTAATTTTTTTGGCATTCATAATGCGCAGGGCCTCGGCGGCCATCATATCCGGCGGTACCTGTTTGGGGTTTACCGTCATAATATCCACACCGGTTTTGTGGAACAGCTCCGGCGACATATTGCGCCGCAAATCGCCGTCCGTAAAAATGCCGGTTAAGCGGCCGTCTTTGCCGCTGAACCCCACGCACCCCAGGCGCTTTTTGCTCATTTCTATCAAAATGGCCGATACCGGCGCATCTTGCGGCAAAAGCGGCATTTCCGCGCCGGAGTGCATAACGTCTTTTACCGTTTGCAACACGGCCCCCAATTTGCCGCCCGGGTGGCGCACTTGAAAATCCGTCTTGGTAAATTTTTTACGCGCCATCAGGGCCACCGTCAGCACGTCCCCCAACACCAATGTAGCCGTGGTGGACGACGTAGGCGCCAGCCCCAGCGGGTCCGCTTCCGGCGTGACGGGCAACGCTAGCACAAAATCCACATTTTTGGCTAACGTGCTTTGCGGGTTTTTGGTCAGGCCGATTAGCTTAATATCAAAGCGCTTGCAGTAGTTTAACACGTCCGCCAATTCTTTAGATTCCCCGCTGTTGGAAATAGCCACCACGGTATCTTCCGGGGTAATCATCCCCAAATCCCCATGGCTGGCCTCGGCCGGGTGAATAAAAAAAGCCGGGGTGCCGGTAGACGCCAGCGAAGCCACAATTTTTTGTGCAATAATGCCGGACTTACCCATGCCCGTAAAAATAATGCGCCCCTGCGTGTTTTGCAAAATATCCAACACGGCGGAAAGCGGCTGTTCGTCCAATAATTCTTCCAACTTTTGCAGACATTGTATTTCTTTAGAAATGGTTTCTTTGGCGTTGGCCATATCCTGCGCGGTATTAGTCATAAAAAAAACTCCAACAAAAAGGGAATAAAACGCAAATCAAATGCGGTTAATTTATTATACTATTTTGCCCGCGCAAATATACCTTTGCTAAAATACCTAATATGGATATTAAAGCCCGCCTAGCCCAACTGGCAGATGAAAAATACCGCCTGTTTTCGGCCGCACTCCTACCGGGGGTTTCCACCCCGCTACTGGGGGTGCGTATGCCCGCTTTGCGCCAACTGGCCAGAGAACTCGTCCGCCGCTACGGGGAAGAAGCGCTTTTGCACCTTACCCAAGATTCTTTGGAAGAAATTATGCTCCAAGGCATTATTATCGGCCTACTGAAAGGCACGCCGCAGGAAGCATTTAAGCGGGCCGAAACATTTATCCCCCGCATAAACTGTTGGAGCGTTTGCGATTGCTTTTGTGCCGGCTTTACCACGGCGCGCACGCACCCGCAAGAAACGTGGGAATTTTTACAGCCGTATTTTAAGGATAAGCGGGAGTATTTTTTCCGCACGGCGGTAGTGACGGGCCTGTTCCATTTTGCTAAACCGCCTTATGCCGCGCGGCTAATCCAACGGCTCAAAACGCCGCCCACACAGGCTTTTTATGCCCAAATGGCGGTGGCGTGGGCCTTGGCAGAACTGGCGTTGTCCGTCCCGCAAGAGGTGCTGGCGTTTTTACAACAAAACACGCTGGACAAATTTACCCACAACAAAGCCATTCAAAAAATGCAGGAATCGTTCCGCGTGCCGCCCGAAGTAAAAGAAGCGGCCCGCGCCCTGCGCCGCCCGCGGTAAAAAAGATTTTTCCAATATCTCAAGAGCAACAGCTTACTTAAAAGCGCCCCGGGTTATTGTAATACTTCAAAGCGGATGGTGTCCGTTTCGGCTCCGCAACGCAAGGCCAAACGGTGTTTGCCGGGCGCAATTTTCCACCACACATTGTTCCCCTGCCCTTTTATTTTTTTATCCAGCACCCATTGGCAAAATTCCGGGTGCGCCGCCTCGGCCTGAAATAAAATTTGTTGGGAATCGGGCGCGACGGCCGGGTCCCACTTAAAAACATCTCCGTTTTGCGGGAACGTGATACGCGCCGCCGGGGCTAATGCTTGGTGGCGGCCGTCACAAATACTATCCGGCAGTTTGTCCACCAAAAAATAATCCGTTTGCGTGCGGGTGCAGTTTTTCCCGGCGGGCAGCCCGCTTTGCGCGCACACCGTCACGGCTTTTACCCCGTCCGACAATGTAAAACGCGGGCTGGGGTAAACGCTTTGCATATAAACGGCCAAATCGTGCAGAATGGGGGCCGCGCCCGAAATACCGGACACGCGGCGCATGGGCGAGCCGTCAAAATTTCCGGCCCAAACCGCCACCGTCCACCGCGGGGTATAGCCGATAGCAAAATTATCGCGGTAATCTTTGGAAGTGCCTGTTTTGGCGGCCATTTCAAACGGCACCTGCAAGGGCGAATTTAACCCGAACGCATCCGCCCGCGCCGCGTTATCTTTCAGCATATCCGTCACCAAAAAGCTCACGCGCTCGTCAAACACGCGCCGCACCGCGCCCGGCCCGCCGATAACCGGGGTTTCGGCCAGTAAAACCGGCTTATAAAGCCCGCCGCGCGCCAACGTGGCATACGCGCCCGCCAAATCCAATAGCCGCACCTCGCCCGCGCCTAGTGAAAGCCCCAACCCGTAAAACCCGGCCGGTTTATTTAGCGTAGTAAGCCCCAGTTGGCGCAACCCGGCCAGTAGGGTAGGCGCGCCCACCGCCGCGGCCACCTTGACCGCCGGAATGTTGTAAGAACACGCTAGCGCTTTACGCGCGCTGACCCACCCGTGGAAAGTGCCGTCATAATTGCGGGGGCGGTATCCGTCTTCAAAAAAGGTGTCTTCATCTTTCATCATATAAGACGGATAAAACCCCTTATCCATCCCCAGCGCATACACAAACGGTTTTAAGGCGGAGCCCGGCTGGCGCAACGCGCGCACGCCGTCCACCTGCCCCGCGTGGCGGGTATCATTAAA
The DNA here is from genome assembly GCA_900540405.1 of Candidatus Avelusimicrobium faecicola. Taxonomy (GTDB): domain Bacteria; phylum Elusimicrobiota; class Elusimicrobia; order Elusimicrobiales; family Elusimicrobiaceae; genus Avelusimicrobium; species Avelusimicrobium faecicola. The sequence goes on from UQFW01000013.1 coordinate 7,806, forward strand.
ATCGGCAGAGCCCACATACGCCAACACGCCCCCGGTGCGGTTATCCAGCACCACCGCGGCGGCGTTAGTCACGTTTTCCTGCGTGAAGCGCGCCAGTTGGTTTTGCACAATTTGCGCCGCGCGGGTTTGCACGCGCGCATCCAACGTACTGTAAATATCCGCCGTATCCGGCCCGGCCAGTTGCGCCAAATAGCGGGTAAAATGCGGGGCGGAAAACGGCCGCGGGGCCGCTTGCAGGGTGAGGGGCTCGGCCAGGGCCATTTGGTAGACGTCTTGGTCTATAAAGCCGTTTTGGCGCATCAGCCGCAAAACCGCGTTGCGGCGCTTTTGGCAAGACCGGGGATGTTTGACAGGGTCAAAACGCACCGGGGATTGAATCATCCCCGCCAGGGTGGCCGCCTGCGCGACGGACAACTCCGCCGCCGGACAACCAAAGTAATAATTGGACGCCGCCTCTACCCCTTGGGTCAGCGCGCCGAACTCCAACAAATTAAAATATTCTTCCAAAATTTCTTCTTTCGTTTTTCCGCGCTCCAATAACAGCGCGTTCCACGCCTCTTTGGCTTTGCCCCACAACGTGCGCGGGCGCGGCTCAATCACGCGCGCCAACTGCTGGGTAATGGTGGACGCGCCCGACACCACTTCCCCCTCTTTGGCGTTTTGCCACGCGGCGCGCAAAACGGCTTTATAGTCCACCCCCGGGTGCATAAAAAAGCGTTTGTCTTCGGCCGATACCGCCGCCAAAATAAGCCAGGGCGATACTTGGGCCAGTTCTATGGGGCGGAAATACGTTTGCTGTTGGGATAAATACCCGCGCATGGGTACGCCGTAGCGGTCATAAATTTGCAAAGACGGCGCCAAAGAAATTTCTTCCCCGCCGGACAGACGGGGAAGAAAACACAAACATACGGCCAGTAAAACAAACTTTTTCATTACGGTTCTATACGCAGGGTTTGGGTAGCCGTGCGGCCGAACACCGCCGGCTCATACATCATGTGCGCCCAGGCACTCGGGTATGCAAACATGCCCGGCACCGTGGAAGACACCAAATAAGTAAACGTATGTTCCCCGGCGGATAAATAATCGGCAAATGCCACAATGCGAGAGTCGTACTGTTCACTTCTAAAGAAGCTCCCCCAATCCGGCGTTTGCAAGTCGGCTCCGTCAGCGGTGGCTTCGTCCGCCACGGCTACATCAACCTGACTTTCGGTAGCCAGGGCCGTACTCACTAATTCAAACCCGGCCGGTAAAAAGTCCTCCAGTACCACAAAAGAGCGGGAGCCGGAAGATTTTACCGTCAGCGTCACTTTGTAGCGTTCCCCGGCCTTAAACGCTTGCACGGCTTTGCCGTCCAACGTGGTAAGGGCGCGTTTTACGCTAAACCCGGCGTCCACCGGCGTATCAAAATACAGCGGCGCATACACTTGGCTGAGCGCATAAAACAGCGTGCCGGAGCCGTTTTTGGTAAACACGGCAGGCGCTTCTTTCCCCGCCGCATACACTTGGCTAAACGGCACCGCAAAGGTTTGTGCGTTTACACTGCGCCCCGCAAAAGAAGCCGTTAATTTTTGGGCGGCCCCTAACTGGATAGCCGCGGTAAAATCCGGCTCCGCGCTTTCCTGCTTGCGGTAGTAAGTATCCAACGCGCCGAATACCGCCGCGTTTACACTGGTGTTTTCCCAACGGCCTTGCGCGTTTAGCTGGGTCATCAGCCAGTTGACCACCTTGTACGGAGCGGGCATTTCCACCCCGGCTTGCAGGGCGGCATCCAAGGTAATAGCGGTGGTTTTGACGTCTTCAAAATGCAACCACGGCAAGGCAGACGAAGCCTGAAAGTGAACGGTATTAGGCAGAATAACGGCCCCGGCAAGCAGTAAATCCGCCAGGTTTTGCCGTTCTGCGGCGGAACCGTATTTACCGGACACAGTGGCTTTTAACAAGTAAGCCACCGCCGCCTGCGGCAGGTTTTCGCGCTTCATATACAAGGTATTAAAGCGCGCGGTTTCTTTTTGGTTGTATAGCGCCAGCACATATACGGCGTATGCGTGGGCGGTGTCTTTTTCCGCCTGGGAATACGGGTAGGCCATGCGGTTTTGCGTGCCGAACGAATTTTTAAGCCATTTTACGGCGGCGGACAACGCTTTTTCGTCCACGCGGTAGCCTTTTTGTTTGGCCAAATAGTTTACTTCCAACGCATAAGCCGTCACATACGGGTCCGGCAGGGAGTCCGGCCAATAGGCAAACCCGCCCGACGGATACTGGTATTTGGCAATTTCGTCCAAAATGGCCTGCGTTTGTTGGCGCAAAGCGGCGGTGTCGCCCAATTTGAACGCATCAATTAAATCCGCCCCTTGCACCACAGGCAAGATTTTAGACATTTTTTGTTCCAAACAATCGTACGGATAAGTAAGCAAATACAGCATGGAGCCTTTCAAGTTTACAAGCGCGGTGGAAGAAACCGCCGTTTCCACCCGGTTATTGCCTTGCAAATTGAGGTTTTCCGGCTCTTGCAAAACTTCCTTTTGGGTGGAATCAGTAGCGGCATAAGTGGATAAAGTTTGCTCTTTTTCCACCGTTTCCACCGTAAACTTCACTTTTACGCCGTCACTTTCCTGCGCGCCCCGGGCCGTAAAAGCAATTTCCGCCGGGCCGTTTTCCGCGGCTTCGCAATCCCAATACACCGCTTGCGACGTGCCTTTTGCCACCTGGATAGTCTTTTCTTCCGGCGCCAGTTTAACGGCCCCGGTGGCCGCCGCGCTCAATTTGAGCTGGCCTTTTTTATCGGCGTAATTATGCACCACGGCCCCGCACAAAAAGCGGTCCCCTTTGCGGGCAAAGCGCGGCAGGGCGGACGTAAGCATAAGAGGTTTGGCTACTTTAATACTGCTTTCGGCCGAGCCGAACTCCGCCGCCGTCACGCCGACGGCCATTACGCGAAATGTAGTTAAGTTATCCGGCAGTTTGAATTTTACCTCTGCGCGGCCTTTGGCGTCCGTCACCACATTGGCGTTAAAGTAGGGCGTAAATTCAAAATTGCCGCGCAAATCCGCGCCGCCCAGTTGGTCCAACGCACCGCCGCCACCGCCGCGGTTTTCGCCCTTTTCGCCAAAGTTGCGCTGGCCGATAATTAAGGAGCGGTTATCCGCCGTGGAAACCGCCACCGGGCGGGAGCCGTAAAACGCCTTAAACAAATCCGGCGTTTTATAGGCCGTAAGCGCTAAAATACCTTCGTCCACCGCGTAAACGGTCACTTCCGCCGGCACATTTTTGCCTTTCACCCGCGTACGCAGGGAAAGGGTCACTTCTTCGCCGGGGCGGTATTCTTTTTTATTGGTTTTTAATTGGGTATCCAGGCGGCGGCTTTCCGGCTGCACATTCAAAACAGCGTAGCCTTGTTTGGCTTGCGGTTTGCCCAAATCCAACCCGTCCGCATCAAAATCCATAGAGCTGCGCCCGCGCACCAACGTCACGCTAACGTACACATTGGGCAGGTATTCCGGCTTGACGGGCACTTCCACATAATCTGCCCCGCCTTTGATGGGCGCTGTCCACGCGTCCAACACTTTTTCGCGCTCCACGCTTACCAACGCCAGGGCGTTTTCGTACGGGGATTCCACCTGCACTTTTGCCGTTTGGCCCGGTTTGTAGGAGTCTTTATCCGTTTTTAAGGTTAAAATATCGTCATCCGATTTTTTCCAATAGGCTTCCCCCTTGCCAAACACAACAAACTGGAACCCGCCCAATACTTTGCGCCCGGCGGAATCCTGCGTGGAAAAAGTAATGTAATAAGAGCCCGGCTCCGTGGGTGTATACGCATAGCGGTAGCCTTCCGCCGGCAAGGTAAAAGCGGACGACGGAAAATCCTTCACTTTTTTACTGCTGACCCATTCCAAGCGGCCCGAAAGCCCTGTTTTACGCACGCTGAACCATTGTTCTTTGCGTATTTCCACCTTTACGGCCGCCGTGGTGCGCACCCCGGCCGGAGTGACGGCCACTACGTCCGCCTCTATGGGTTTGCCGACCTCGGTATTGGAAACATCATTTTTTACGCCCAAATAAAACCCGGCCGGGCTCAACCGTACAGACGTGCGGGCAAACAGCTCTTGGTTCGCCGGAGATTGCACCCCGGTTTCCGCATAAATGTCTAACGGTACTTCCGTTTTGGGCATAGGTAAAGTAAAACGCACGGAGCCTGTTTTATCTAACTCTCCGTTTGCCTGCAATAACACCTTGTTTTCCGTCTTTTGTTCGGAGCGCAAAAAGTACGGGGTAAAATCGTATCCGTCAAACCCCTTGATGTTGAGCGAATACACCGGCACTTGGCGCACCGTCCAACGGGCCTTTCCCCCCGCTACCGGGGCCCCGAACAAATAATCGGCCGTGGCCAAAAACTGCGCCTGTTGTCCGGGGGTATAATTTTCTTCCCCCGCGCGCAAGGTGACCCGGAACTCCGCCTGTTTGGCGGCTTCCACATTAAAATAAAAACTGGTGCCCTGCACATTGGTTTCCCCTTGCGGCACAAACGAAACCTGCCACTGCCCGGTAGGCGCATTGGAAGGAAGCGGCAAATCAAAATGAAACGTACCGAAGGCGGAAGAAACGGCTACATTTTGCTTAAATGCTTCTTCCCCGCGGGAATTGTACGCATAAACCGTACCGCGCACATAACCGGGCAAACTCCAAACGCCGTTTTTAAGCGTGCGGAACACCCCTTTTACATGGGCCGTTTCGCCGGGGCGGTAAATACCGCGGTCCGCAAACAACTGCATTTGGTTGATAGTTTCCTGCGGGTTGTAATCATAATTCAAATTAAACCGCCAGGGCTCCAAACCGTTGTTCCAATCACTGCTGACAACGGCATCCCCGCCCGGGCTGGATACAAACGCGTAAAGCTCCGGCTTGCCCCAACCGGATTGTTCTATGTCCAGTTTTTTCCAACCGGGGGCTTGCACCAGGCCGTTCATATCGGTAGAGCCGCTCCACAATACTTTATTGGTTTTGTCCCGCAACTCCACGCCCAAATTGGGCATAGGTTCCGCCGTTTTTAAGTGCGTCACCCATAATAAGGTATTATCCGGCGAAGTTTTGAACGTAATGCCCAAATCCGTAATGTTGGAAAGCGCGCTGACCCAACAGTAGCCGTCTTTGCGCCATTTACTGGGCACGCGCACTTGGCTGAAAATAATGCTGTCTTTGGCGGTAGGGGCGAATTTTTCCAAATCAAAATACGTTTTGACGGATTTATCTTTAGGCGTGCGGAACGCATAATTTCCGTCAAAGGTGGCGTTTTTGATTTCTTTTTTGGAGCAATAGCCGGCGCTTTCCCGCTGGAACGGAATAAAGGTATCTTTGGCCAAAGCCACTGCCTGCGTTTCCAACTGCGGGGTATTGACCAGCTCTATCGGCAAGCGGGCCGGCAAATAGCTTTCCAATACGCCGGTTCCGCCTTGATAATCCACCGCCGGGCAATAGCCCTCGTTGGTAAAAGTAAAGGTTTCTTCCTGCCCTAAACGGTTGCCGTAAATATCTTGCAGGCCGGGGGCCAGGCGCACCGTCACGCTTTGGCCGGGCGCTAATTTTAAGAAGGATAGCGGCGTATCAAAATAGGCTTCCTGCACGGCGCCGGGTTTTTCGGCTTCCGCACCGGTGGCGGGCAAATGTTCCGCGCCCAGTGCCATTTCGTCCGCTTCCGATAAACGGCCCTTAGCCTCGGCCGGAGTGACCGTAGCCGCGGCCAGTAAATCTTTCAACCGCACCGGGGAAGAAAATTTTACGCTGGGCGCATACGGCAAACATCCGGCCGTGGTGGCCCCCAGCGTTTTAAGCGCGGGATAAGTATAAAAAGTAAGTTCATACGGCTTTTTTAACCCCAAAGGCCCCTCGGCCCCCGGGAAGTTCTCCTGCACCGTAAGCGTATATTTAACCCCTCTTTTAAGCGGTTTTGCCGGGCTGACGGCTAACATATCGCTGCGGGTTTCCCAGGCAAAATCCCGCTGGTGTTCTTCGGGCGCCACCTCACGCACTAACAGCGGCACCGTTTTAAGCACCGGCTTTTGCGCTTTTTTGCCGCCGCCCATGCGCGATAAAAATTTAGATACTACCGAGCTTTCCGGCTCCTCTTGGTAAGAAAGCGTTAAAAACTTTTCCGCGCGCGCCAAATCCGGCCGGGTGGAAAAGACAATATATAAGGTGGGGTTCAGGGATAGCCAGCGTTCGTCTTTAGCCGGGCGCGTGGAACGCACAAAAATACGCGGCGTGGTGAAAGTAAACGAATAATCGTCCGGCAGTTTGGCGCCGTTTACGGCCGAAGCAAACCCTTTTTTAAGCATTACCCGGTATTGCGTGGCAAGCGGCCAGTTTTCGCTGGGCTCAAACAACAGCGTTTGCGTACCGCTAAAGCGGCAGGAGCCTTTTACGGCAGGGGTAATGACCAGCGGACATTTCCCGCCGGCAAAAGAATCTTTTTCGGATAGTTTCCCCACCGGGCGGTTAAACGTAATGCTGATAGGGGAATTGCCCGCATACATCAGCTGCCCCTTGGGCGTGGCAGACACCACTTTTAATGTTTTCGGGGCCGCTTGTACAGACACGGCACTAAACGCCATAAAAAAGGCCAACAACCAGTTAAATTTATTTTTCACGCAAAAAACTCCTTTCCACCAATATATATCTTTTATTGTACTTATTTTTACCATTCCTGGCTATTTATGCCGGTGGCCCTAAAAAGGGCTCAAATTAGTATAATAGCTAATATGCTAGGTTTACATTGGCGCACTATTTTTAGTTTTACCGTTTATCACCGTTTAGCGGCCGCTACCAAATGGCAAGTGGGCCTGTTTGTGTTTTATTTGTTTTTGCTTTCCCTCTTGGCCTTAAACTTATTTATGGGCCGCTATTTGCGGGAACAGCTCCCCCTAATGATTAAAAACTTCCCGGAAGTGACGTTTGAAAAGGGGCACTTAAAAGCACCGCAAAACCCGGTGGATTTTACTATTCCCAAAAGCGGGTTTGCCCTGCATTTTGATTCTGCCCTAAAAACACCGCCTGCAAAGGAAGATTTCGTCCGCCATAACTGGGCCGCCGTGGTGGGGCCGGACGGCGTTTATATGCCCGCGGCCGCCGGCGTGCAAAAAAACATACTGCCCGCCACGTTTACGTTTACCACGTCGCAAGCCTTTTTGGCCCAACATAAAGAGGTACTGCAAGGCACGCTTCGCGCCATTGGGTTTATGGCTTCTTTTATGCTTATCCCGCTGATGTTTTTTTACTTTTTCTGCGCCGGGATGGCGGTGGGCGTGTTTTTGCGCCTGATTTACGGCGTGCGGGTGGCCCTGGGTACGCTTGCCAAATGGAGCCTGTTTTTAATGGGGCCGCTGTGCGTGTTGTGGTACCTGAACTTATTTATAGGGGTTCCGCTTTTTACGCTGGCGGTTATTTTTGTATGTATTATTTACTTACAGCAAATTTTTAACACATTACCGGAGAGAAATTAAATGCTTATTAAACTGATTCGTTCTTTTAGTTCCGCCCACCACTTGCCCGGCTATAACGGCCAATGCCGCCAACTGCACGGGCACACTTGGAAAGCCGTTTTTATCATAGAGGGCCCCATTCAGCCCAGCGGCATGGTGTGCGATTTTAAGGTGGTTAAAAAACTGTTGGACGACAACCTGCCCGACCACCGCTTGCTCAACGATATTTTGCCCAACCCGACGGCGGAATTATTGGCGGAGCATTTGTTTAAGCACATCGGGGAGGAGCTTAAAAAATTGAATTTAACCTTAAAAACATTGGAAATTTGGGAGAGCGACAATGCCGCAGCCATTGCTCAAAATTAACGAGATTTTCTACTCCATTCAAGGGGAAGGCCGCCATACGGGTATGCCGGCGGTGTTTGTGCGTTTAAGCGGTTGCAGTATGGGTTGCCCGTGGTGCGACACCAAATACGCCCAAGCCGCGTTTACGGAAATGTCCCCCGCCCAAATAGTGGCGCAAGTGCAAAAATATCCGTGTAAAAACATCATTATTACAGGCGGGGAACCCACCGAGCAGGATTTGCTCCCCCTGTTGCAAACGCTTAAACAAAACGGCTATCAAATCCACCTGGAAACCAACGGCTACAAAGATACGGACGTCAGCCTGTTTGATTTTATTACCGTTTCCCCCAAGCGTTATGTCAGCCCGCAAATGTTGCAAAAAGCGGACGTCATTAAACTGGTGGTGGGCCAAGAAACCGACCTGGCCGATTTACAAAACTATTTTGCGTACCATAACCAAAAAACACAAATTTATCTTCAACCCGAAAGCAACAAACAGGAGAATATAGACCTATGCGTAAAAATAATCAAACAAAATCCGTTTCTGCGTTTAAGCCTGCAAACGCACAAAATGGCAAACATCCGCTAACGCAAGAAAAAATTTTGCAAAACCTGCGGGAAATCCTCGCCTATATCGGCGACGACCCGGACAGAGAAGGGTTGCAGGAAACCCCCTTGCGCATTTTACGCAGTTGGCAAAAACTTTTCGGCGGCTACCAAATGAAACCGCAGGACGTCTTAAAAACCTTTACGGAAGGCTCTTGCGAAGAAATGGTGGTCTTAAAAGATATAGAATTTTATTCCACTTGCGAACACCACTTACAGCCGTTCTTCGGCACCATTAGCATTGGGTATCTGCCCAAAGGCAAAGTATTGGGGATTTCCAAACTGGCGCGGCTAGTAGAAGTATACGCCCGCCGTTTGCAAATACAGGAAAAACTGGTGGCGCAAATTGCCGATAGCTTAATGGAAACCTTACAGCCTTACGGCGTAATGGTGGTATGCAAAGCCAAACACTTGTGCATTAGTTCGCGCGGGATTGAAAAGCATGACGCCGTCATGGTGACCAGCGCCATACGCGGGGCTTTCAAAAAGTTGGAAGTCCGCAGTGAATTTTTGGAAATGATTAAATAGGGGAGTTTATGACTAAACCTCTTTTAATGGGTATTGTAAACGCTACGCCGGATTCTTTTTACGACGGCAACCCGCAAAACAATCTGCAAACCTTGCTGGCTAAATGCAAGGATTATGCAGAGGGCGGCGCCGATATTTTTGATATTGGCGGAGAGTCCACCCGCCCGGGCGGAACGCCCGTCCCCGCGGAAGAAGAAAAAAGCCGCGTACTGCCTTTAATCCGCGCGGTGCGCCAAGCGTGGCCCCAAATCCCCGTTTCTTTGGATACGGTTAAAATCCCAGTGGCCGAAGAAGGCTTAAAAGCCGGCGTTAGTATAATTAACGACGTAAGCGGCACGCCGGATACGGAAATGTTCAAACTGGTACAGCGTTTTAACGCGCAGATTGTGGTTATGCACACGCGCGGCACGCCGCAAACCATGCAAACCCTTACGGATTATAAGGATTTACTCGGCGAAATTAAAGAATTTTTGGCGCAGAAAATCGCGCAAGCGCAAAGTTGCGGCCTAACCAAAGAGCAAATTATCATTGACCCCGGCTTTGGGTTTGCCAAAACGCGCGGGCAAAATTACGAATTATTAAAACATTTGGACGTTTTCAAAACCTTGGGCGTGCGGATGCTGATTGGGCTTTCGCGCAAAACCTTTTTAAGCCAAAAGCGCGAAGGCGCCCCCAAACGCAAAGCCCAAACGCTGGCGGCCAATTTGGTGGCCCTTCAGCACGGGGCAGATATTCTGCGCGTGCATGACGTAAAAGAAACCCGCAAAATTATGAATTTTTATCAAGAATTACAGGAGGCCAAATGAGCATTGTTTATTTAACCCAGTGCGGTTCTTTTCATGCCCGGCACGGGCACGGCGGAACCCTGAACGAAGAAATCCACTCCCATAATTTCCATTACGAAATTACCTTTCACGGCCACACCAACGCAGAAGGATATTTGTTGGATTTCCGCGATTTGGCCGACATCTTCAAACTGGAGCTGGAAAGCAGTTTAGAAGGGCGCGACCTGGGCACCTTTTTGCGCCGCCCCACCACCGAGGCCCTGGCGATATGGATGTTCAACCGCATTAAAGAACGCCTGCCGCACTTATACAGCGTAAAAGTAAGCGAAGAACCCGACCGCTGGATAGAATACCGCGGAGAGGAAGAAAACGCCTAATGCCGCAAGCGGTTTTAGGGCTTGGCAGTAATATTGCCCCTGCCAAAGAGCATTTGGATAAAGCCGTGGAGGCCCTTTCCAACCTGGGCACGGTGAAAGAGGTTTCCCCGTATATCCTATCCAAACCGGAGGGCTTTGCCAACCAGCCGGATTTTGTAAACGCGGTGGTCATTTTAAGTACGCCGTATCCGCCGGCGGCGCTACTGCGCAAATTAAAGGCGCTGGAAAAACAGCTCGGCCGTACGCCCACGTTTAAGAACGGCCCGCGCGTGATTGACCTGGATATTTTATTTTATGACCAAATAGAATTTTTTGATGACGACGACGAATATATGCTGATTATCCCCCACCCGCGTTTACAGGAAAGGGAATTTGTATTAAAGCCGCTTTCGTACCTGCTGTCCGACTACATCCACCCCAAACTGCACAAGCCGGTGGTGCAGTTATACCGGGAACTTATGAAGCGTAAAGGCAAGCCGGATTGCAGAATATTGTAAAATATAGTTAGACCTTACAAAGGAGAATCACACCATGAAGAAAGCCGTATTATTAGTAGCAGTTTCTTTGTGTCTGGCCGCCTGCCATTGTGAAAGACGCACCACAGGCACCCCCTGCCGCAAAGCCGCTTGCCAAGCCGCTAACGCTTGCACCCAAAACTGCAAAAGCTGTGCTTGCATAAAAACCGTGGCGCAAGAAGCCGCCCGCCAAGCATTAGAAGAACGTGACGCCCAGCGCGAAGCCGAACTGCGCGAACGCGAAGCCGCCCAACGCGCCGAAGAAGAACGCCTCGCGGCCGAAAAAGCCCAGCGCGAAGCCGCCGCCCAACAGGAAAAAGATTTTTCCCAAATGGCGGACGTCCGCACCAACACCCCCAATAAAGTGGTGGTCAACTTCAAAAACCCCATCCGCTTTGCGTGGGACAGCGAACAAATCAAACCCGTTTCCAACAAACAGTTGAGCCAAACGGCCCGCATTTTGAAAAAATATCCGAACCACCACATTACGGTTGTGGGATATTCCGACTCTACCGGCGACAAAGCCTATAATAAAGACTTGTCCGAACGCCGCGCCAAAGCGGTGGCGGATGCGTTAATCAGAAAAGGTGTGCCGGAACAAAATGTATCTTATAAAGGTTTGGGTGCTACCAACTTTGTAGCCACCAACAAAACCGCCAAAGGCCGCGCCGCCAACCGCCGCGTGGAATTGGAACTGACGGCTAAATAAACCGTTGCTGTTTTTGAAAAACTGGGCTTTTTAATAGGCCCAGTTTTTTTGTGTCTAAAAACGCCCCATAAAGCGGAATTTTCCGGTAAGAAAAATTTTCTTTTTTTCAATTTTCCCCTTTGTGCGGCGGGCAATAAATAAAGTAAAATATAAAAGTAGTTTTATTTTACAAGGAGAGCTATTCATGAAGAAAACCATTCTGATTTGCAGCATTTGCGCGCTGTTGGCTTCCGCTTGCACCACTCCGGGCAAACGGACGGCTTGGGGCGCGGCCGGCGGTGCCGCCGTGGGCGCGGCCGCGGGTGCTATTATTTCCCACAGCACGGGCGGTAAGAGCGGGCAAGGCGCCGTTTACGGGGCTTTGGCCGGTATGGCCGCGGGCGGCTTGTTGGGCAACTATTATGACAAACAAGCCAAAGAATTGGCCGCCATTGCCGAAGTGGTAAAAGGCGATAACGGGATTCAGGTATTCCTGAAAAACGATATTTTGTTCCAAACCGGCAGCAGTGAACTGTCCGCCGATGCCATGCAAACGCTTACGGACCTCAACCGCGTACTTAAAAAATACCCCAAAAACCGCATTGTGGTACAAGGGTATACCGATTCTACCGGCTCTGATGCCATTAACAACAAACTGTCCAAAGCGCGCGCCAAAGCGGTGTACGATTTCTTGTTGGGCAGCAATTTGAGAACCAAAAGCATTTCCTATGTAGGCTATGGCTCCTCTAACCCGATTGCCAGCAACCGCACGGCCGCCGGGCGCGCCGCCAACCGCCGCGTAGTATTAGCCATTACCGCTAACGAAAAAGACTTGCAATAATTTTTTATTTCAAGTATTTTGAAAACCCCCCGGTTTACCCGGGGGTTTTTATGTTTTTAGGGGAATTTACAGGGAATTTTTTACCGCATTTTTATCCGTTAAACCTATGCAAAAGTTTGCCCAAAACCCCGGCTTTGCGGCCGCTTTTGCCCGGCCGGAAACGGCCCCCCAAATACCACATAAATTTATTTCTATATTCCGTCTAAATTTGCTATTCTTTTATATATGAAAACGCTGGGACCAGAACAATTAAAAGCACTGCTTAAATTAATAGAAACCGAATCGGACGAATATACGGAACTGCTCCGCCCGGAGCTGGCCGCCGCCGTAAAGGATAACCCCGCCCGCGTACAGCAAGCGTTAGACAGTGCTTTTAATTTGTCCGTACCCTCCAAGGTGCGCCACACGCTGGAAGAAATCTGCTGGGATAATTTAAGCGAGCAAATGGCGGCATTCGCCGGCAAAATCAACCCGGATTTGGAAGAAGGGCTTTGGATTTTGGCCCGCTTTGTTTCCCCCGCCGCCACCCGCGGAGAAATTACCCACAATTTGGATAATTTGGCCCAGCAAATGCGCGCCGCCCTCTTAAACACTACCGATTTATCCGGCGCCGCCGAAGTGTTAAGCAAATACTTTTTTAACAGTTTGCGCTTTGTGGTTTTACCTGCCAATTTGGATATTAAAGACATTTCCTTCGGCCGTTTTTTGGTTAAACGCCGCGGCTCCAGCCTGTGCATGGCGTGTTTATACCAAACCATTGCCCAACGCTATGGGTTGGAATGTAATTTGGTGGATTTAGCCGGGCGTATTTTGGTGCATTTGCAAGCGCACTCCACGGAGCAAAATTTGTTTATAGACCCGCTGGATAAAGGCAAAATCCTTTCCGTACAGGATTGCAAAGATTATATTTTATCGCGCGAAATTAAATGGAACGAAAACTTTTTTGCTCCCTTGTCCTCCCGTACCATTATCCGCCGGTTTATTGCCAATATGATTTATGTGCTTAATAAACTGCGCGACGAACGCCGCTTAAAATATTTGCGTAATTATTTAGAAATTATCAAAAATTAACGGAGGTGTTCCTGTGACTTACTACATCTACTTAATACTGGCCGTATGTTGCTTCATCGGCGAGTTATTTTCTATGGAATTTTCCCTCGCGTGTGTGGGGATTGGTTTACTGGGCTCCTCGCTCACGGCGTGGCTGGGCGGCAACATCTGGTGGCAGGTAGCCGTATTTATTGTAGTAGCCGGCGGTGCCTGGATAGGCGTTCGTCCGTTTGCCTTAAAACACTTGTACGGCCGCTCCAAACACATCCAAACCCCGGCGGAGGCCGTCATCGGCCAAGAAGCCCTGGTGGAAACGGATATTGACCCGCAAAACGGTTCCGGCCGCGTAAAAGTGGGCGGAGAAAGCTGGAAAGCCACCGCCGCCAAGCCGCTATCCGCCGGCACGGTGTGCGTGGTGGAAAAGTTGGACGGGGTCACCTTAACCGTACGCCCCAAATAATTTGTAAAAAGCCGTAAGCGCCGTCAGGCGTATTTCAATTCAAGGAGAACACCATGGAAGGGTTAGGCATTACATTTTTGGCGATACTTGCATTTTTTGTTATTGTGATTATTGCCAAAGGCATTATTGTAGTAAAACAAGCGCAAGTAATGATTATTGAGCGCTTTGGTAAATACCTGGAAGTCTTAAACCCGGGTATTAACTGGATTATCCCCATTATGGATAAACCGCACTTAATGGAATGGCGCAACAGCCGGGAATATATGGATAGCACCGGCCGCACGCGCTCCGTACCGTTTATGGAGCTGCGCGATACGATTGATATGCGCGAAACCGTGTACGACTTCCCGCGCCAAAGCGTGATTACCAAAGATAACGTAGGTATTGAAATCAACGCGCTGTTGTATTTCCAAATTACGGACCCGCTGAAAGCGGCGTATCAAGTGGAATCCTTGCCCACCGCCATTGAAAAATTAACGCAAACCACGTTAAGAAACATCATTGGTGAAATGGACTTGGACCAAACCTTAACTTCGCGCGAAATCATCAACGGCAAATTGCAGGTTATTTTGGATGACGCCAGCAACAAATGGGGCGTAAAAGTAAACCGCGTGGAATTGCAGGATATTATTCCCCCCGCCGCCATCCGCGAAGCCATGGAAAAACAGATGAAGGCCGAACGCGACCGCCGCGCTATGGTGACGGAAGCCGAAGGTACCAAAACGGCCCAAATTTTGAAAGCGGAAGCGGTGCGCGAATCCGAAATTAAAAAAGCGGAAGGGTTGAAACAAGCCGCCATTCTGCAAGCGGAAGGGGTGTCCGAAGCCAAAATTAAAGTAGCCACCGCCGAAGCAGAATCCGTAAAAATCATAGCGGGCACGGTGGCGCAGTCTTCCAACCCGGCCAGCTATATGATTTCCATTAAATACATTGAAGCCCTGTCCAAAATGACGGACGGCAAAGATAACAAAGTTATTTATATGCCGTATGAAGCCTCCAATGTATTGGGTGCCGTGGCCGCCATTAAAGACTTAACCGGCGGAGCCCCCACCCCCACCAAATAACCGTTTGAACAAACGCAAAAAGGCCCGGGGTTTCTTAACGCCGGGCCTTTTTATATATAGTATCCGCCTTAATGTTTTTTAGAAAAGAAGAAGTTTTGGCGGTATTTTTCAAAATGGCGTTTAAGCAGTACAAACGCCAGCACAACGGAAATTGCATCCGCAATCGGCGGGGAGAAAAACACGCCGTTTAACCCCAAAAACAACGGCAAAATAAGCACCAGCGGTATAACCAGCAATACTTGCCGGGAAAGGCTCAAAAAAGCCGCTTTTAAGGGTTTGTTAATGGCTTGGAAAAAGCTGGTAGTAAGGATTTGGAACGCCACCAGCGGCAGCAGTAAATTCAGCACCCGCACCGCATAAGCGGCCAGGGAAATAAGCTCTTGGTCCGTACTATTAAATACAGCCACCACCTGGCGGGCAAAAATTTCTATCAGCACAAACCCCACCGTAGTAATAACCGTGCCCCAGCGGATAGCCATTTTGAGCGTTTGGATAGCCGTGGTATATTTGCGCGCACCGTGGTTGTAGCCAATCAACGGTTGGGCCCCTTGCGCTAGCCCAATCAGCGGCATTAAAATAATGGTATTTACGCTAATAGCAATTCCAATGGCCGAAATAGCCACATTCCCCCCATAGTGCAGTAGCGCGTGGTTCAAAATAACATTTAAGACCGAAGACGCCATCTGAAACGCAAATTGGGAAAACCCGATACAAACGCTTTCCCAAAAAATATGCCATTTTAACCCAAAATACCGCCAATGCAGTTTATAACTGCTCCGCTTGCCTACAAAAAACAGCAAAATCCATAAAAAGGAAACCACCTGCCCGCACACGGTAGCCAGTGCGGCGCCTTTCATTCCCCACCCAAAGCTAAAAATAAACAACGGCCCCAATACGATATTTACCGCCGCGCCGATTAACTGCGTGCCCATGGCCGTTTTGGGGTGGCCGGAAGAACGGATAAAGTTGTTCATCCCCAGCCCGATAGCAAATAAAAAATACCCCGGCATAACGGTTTGCGTGTATTCCCGCGCATACGGCAATACGGCGCTATCGGCCCCCAAAAAGCCTAAAATGGGGTTCAAAAATACATAAGTGCCCAGGGTCAGCACGCCCGAAATGAGGGACAGCAGTACAAAGGCGTTGCCCAAAATACGTTGGGCCTCGGCCTCGTTTTGCTCCCCCAAGCGGATGGAAAACAACGCATTGGCTCCTACCCCTATCAGGGCACTGAACCCCACAAAAACAAACCCCAGCGGGAACAAAATGCTGATACCGGCAATTCCTAACGCTCCCAGCGTGCGCCCGAGCAACACACGGGAAATAATGTTATAAAGCGCACTTACAAACATTCCGGCTACGGCAGGGGCGGAAAATTTAATTAATAATTTAGATAAGGCTTTATCCTTAAACGGATTTTTGGCAACAGGTGCAGACATATTTTTTCTTCCGATAAAAAACACCGCCATTAAGCAGTGTAAATATATTTTATCAAATAATAAAAACCGCGTTCCAGTGCTAACCTTGATTTATTATATTTTATTTTATAAACTTAAAATAGCATATCCTAAATTAGGAGGAAATATATGCAAAATAATGGGTTTACATTAATTGAATTATTAGTAGTTGTGCTAATCATCGGTATTTTGGCGGCTATGGCTATGCCACAATACTTTAAGGCGGTGGAACGCGCCCGCATGACGGAAGCCGATACGCTTTTAGGCAGTATTGCGCTATCCCAACGGCGCAAATTTATGCAAACAAACCACTTTTCTACGCATTTTAAGGGTTTGGATGCGGCCCCCAAAGGTGCTATTGATTCCGTCTATTACACCAAAGGGGACCCCGTCACCGGGGCCAACGGCAACGGTTTCCGGGTCTATTTAACAGGCACCGGGTTTACGGAAGGCCATGTGACGGCCTCCCGCCGCGCCACCAACGGCAATTTACAGTACCAGTATCACTTGCGCCGCTATTATCAAAGTGATTACACAATGTGCTATGGCGATAACCAAGCCGGTAAAGAACTCTGCGCGGACTATTGCGGCACCGATACGCCCAAACTGCGTTGTTGCAATAACGGCACGCAAGGCGAATGCCCGGCTGTGACCAATAACTAACGGACTTTACTTGTAAAAACCCCGGGGATTTATAAAAAATTCCCGGGGTTTTATTGTCCGCTTGTGGGCGGGATTTTCTATAATATATATATGAAAATACTACATACGGATTGTCTGGTTATCGGGGCCGGAATTGCCGGCTGTGTTTACGCGCACGAGGCCGCCAAAAAAGGGCTCAAAACCATTTTGCTCAGTTGCGGCCCGCTGGAAGATGCTAATAGCGATTTAGCCCAAGGCGGCATTGTGTATGAGCCGCATTTGGTTATGCAGGATTTGTTGGAAGATGTGCAACTGGCTACGGCGCATTTGTGTAATGACGAGGCCGTGCGCACGCTTTCGCAAGCGGGTTGCAAAGCCATTGAGGAAATCTTCTTAAAAGAAGCCCCCGCTAATTTTGACCGCGACGAAAAAGGGGCCTTGCGTTTCACGCGCGAGGGCGCCCACCGCAAAAACCGTATTATTTATTCCAAAGATACCACCGGGCACGCTTTATTATCTGCCATACAAAAAGCCATTTTACACAACCCGGCCATTACCGTTATGCCAGGCACCTCGGCCATAGATTTATTAACTTTATCCCACTCCTCCACCAACATTTTGGACCGCTACTATCCGCTTACCGTATTCGGCGCGTATGTACTGGATAACACATCCGGCGAAGTGTTTGCCATCACCGCCAAAAAGACCGTTTTGGCTACGGGCGGCGTGGGGCAAGTGTACCGCCACACCACCAATTTCCAGCACGCCTACGGGCATGGGATTGCTATGGCCTACCGCGTGGGGGCGCGGGTTATGAATATGGAATTTGTGCAATTCCACCCCACGGTATTTGCCAAAGGCAAAAACTTTTTAATTTCCGAGGCTCTGCGCGGCGAAGGCGCCATTTTGCGCAACTGCCGCGGGGAAGCCTTTATGCCCCGCTACCACGCCTTAAAAGACTTGGCCCCGCGCGATATTGTCGCCCGCGCCATAGAGCAGGAACGCTTGGAAACCTCGCACAACTGCGTGTATTTGGATATTACCCACGAGCCGGCGGAATTCACCAAAAACCGCTTTCCGGCCATTTATAAAAAATGTTTGGAATCCGGCATAGACCTGACGAAACAACCCATTCCCGTAGTACCTGCCGCGCACTATTTTTGCGGCGGGATTTACGCCACCCCGCAAGGGCGCACGAACATTGTAAACCTAAACGCCATTGGGGAAACGGCCTGCACCGGCTACCACGGGGCGAACCGTCTGGCCAGCACCTCTTTATTAGAGGCGGTAGCCATGGGCTATTTATGCGCCGCGGCGGACGCGCAAGATATTGCGCAAAACGATTTTCACATCCCCGCGCCTAAAGAATGGGTGATTCCGTCCGAAAAGCCGGACATCAACCTGGTTAAACAGGATTTGGATACCCTTAAAAACACCATGTGGAACTATGTGGGTTTAGTACGCAGCCACACGCGGCTGAACCGGGCGGAAAAAATCTTGCGCCACCTGCATAACGAAATTGACGCCTTTTACAAAGGCAATGCGCTGTGCCAGGAATTGCTGGACTTACGCAACGGCACGCAGACGGCGCTGTTGATAACGTATGCGGCGATAAAGGATGAGCAGTCCCGCGGGTGCCACTACATCATAGATAAATAACAACTGGTGGTAAGTTTAGAGATTAACGCACAAGGGGAAAAATAACATTTTTCCCCTTGTTTGCGTTTGAGGGCA
>UQFW01000014.1 GCA_900540405.1 Candidatus Avelusimicrobium faecicola
TCAAACGCAAACAAGGGGAAAAATGTTATTTTTCCCCTTGTGCGTTAATCTCTAAATCCTACCAAATGCCGTTATCTATCAATGCGGACGTGCCATAGAAACTCTACATTCCCATGCACCCCCTTAATCGGGCTCTCCATCAACTCCAACCCCTCCGCGCCGTATTTGGCTTTCAGGTTTTCCTCAAAAAATCCGCGCACGCTGTCAATAGCCGCTTGGCGGTTTTCTTCCGTCTTTACAATGCCGTGCGGCACTTGCTTGGGGGAAAGCTCAAACTGGGGTTTAATTAAAAAAACCACATCCGCTTGCGGCGCAAGCACCTTAAACAACGGCTCCATAATCATTTTGAGCGAAATAAAAGACACATCCACCGCGGCAAATTGCGGGGCATTTTCAAACAAATCCGGCGTCATGTAGCGCGCATTGGTTTCCGGTTTGAAATGGAAATTTTTATAGCGCAGCATTTCGCTGGCGATTTGCCCCTTGCCCACATCCACGCCGTACACTTCCCGCGCGCCGGCTTGCAACATGCAGTCCGAAAACCCCCCGGTTGCCACGCCGATATCCACGCAAACTTTGTCTTTTACGTCCAAATTCCACGCCTTAATAGCGCCCGCCAATTTTAAGCCGCCGCGGGACACATACGGGCAGCTTTTTTCCTTAATGGAAATCACATCTTCCGGCAGAATGGTGCGGTCCGCGCGGGTATCCGCCTGGCCGTTTACCAGTATTTCCCCGGCCATAATGCTGGCCTGCGCGCGGTTGCGGCTTTGGAAAAACCCGCGCTCCACCAGCGCCATATCCAAACGCAATTTTTTATTCGCCATCGTCGGCTTCCTTGGCTTCAAACGGCTCCAGGGCCAGTTCTTCCCCTTTGCGTTTTAAGGCGCTGACCTTAAATTTAACGTCTTCCAATTTTTTGGAAAGTTCGCGCGAAAGCGTTAAGCCTTCTTCAAACAATTTTACGGAAGCGTCCAAATCCGTCTGTTCGGCTTCCAAAGCGGCCACGATTTCTTCCAAGCGGGCCAGTTGGGTTTCAAAAGTTTTTTTAGTCATACGTTATTTCACTTCGGCACGGATAGTACCGTCCTTTACTTGAATGTAAATAGTTTCCTGCTCGCGCGTTTGCAATACCTGGCTGATAATTTGCCCCTGCGCGTTGCGGGTAATGCTATAACCACGTTTGAGTACGGCCTGCGGGTTAAGCGCGGCCAACTTGTTTTGCGCCGCCGAAAAACGGCTTTCAAAACGGTGGTATGCGTCTTTGGCAAGCGCCTGCATGGAGAGGGTCAACTCGTCCACCCGCTGTTCCCGCTCCCGCGTTAAAACGGACGGGTCCTTAAACACCGGGCACGCTAGGGCGCTTTCCAACCGGCGCGCGGCGCGTTCATACAAAATGCTGACGGCTTGCGCCATACGCCTGGTAAATTGGTGTACCGTTTCGCGCGTGTTTTGGGAATTTTTGACTACCAGTTCCGCGGCAGCGGACGGCGTGGGTGCGCGCAAATCCGCCACAAAATCGGCTATGGTAAAATCAATTTCGTGCCCGACGCAGGAAATGACCGGGATTTGGCTGGCGGCTATGGCGCGGGCAACGGGTTCTTCGTTAAAGGCCCATAAATCTTCCATACTGCCGCCGCCGCGGCCTACCAATAAAACATCCATACGCGGGGCAAAGCGGTTAAAATCGGCAATTGCTTGGGCAATTTGCGCGGCGGCTTCGTCCCCCTGCACCAGTACCGGCGCCACCACTACTTCCAAATTGGGGCTGCGGCGGCGCAACACGGATAAAATATCCCGCACGGCCGCCCCCGTGGGCGAAGTGACCACCCCAATACGGTGCGGAAAGGGCGGAATCGGTTTTTTTCGGCGTTCGTCAAACAAGCCTTCGGCGGCTAATTTTTGTTTGAGTTTTTCAAATTCTAAAAATAATTTCCCGCGGGAAAGCGGCTCTACGGATTTAACAACCAGTTGATAGCGCCCCTGTTTGGCATAACAGCTTACGTCCCCCAACACGCGCACGGAAAGGCCCTCCTCCAACATTTGGGCAAAGCGCCATCCGTAGCCCTTAAAAAGCACGGCGGCCAAAATGCCGTTTTTATCCTTGAGGTCAAAATAGATGTGTCCGCTGGCGGCTTCGCGCAGGTTGGAAATTTCCCCCTCTACAAAAATCCCCGCGAACACGCCCTCCAACATTTGTTTAATCACGCCGTTGAGTTCCGAAACGGAAAACACTTGGCCGCAAAAAGGTCTTTCGGGTTCCATTATTCCCCCTTTATTTTTTTGAGCCGCTCCGCCAGGGCGGGTTCTTTGCCCAAAGTGCCCGGCTCATAAAATTGGAGCGGGGCGGGCATATACGGCTGTTTGACGTAATGATTAGGATAGTCGTGCGCGTATTTGTAGCCGCGGTTTTTGCCGCCCGAACGCAAATGGTCCGGCACCGGGCGGTAGCGGCCCTCGCGCACTTCCTGCAACGCGGCATTAATGGCGTTGTAGGCGGAGTTGCTTTTGGGGCAACAGGCCACATAAATAGCCGCGTGCGCCAACGGAATACGCACTTCCGGCATACCCAATACTTCCGCGGCGCGGAAAGCCGCCTCCGCAATCATCAGGGCGGCGGGCTCTGCCAGGCCCACGTCTTCGCTGGCGCAAATAAAAATACGGCGGGCAATAAAGCGCGGGTCTTCGCCGCTTTCCAACATACGCGCCAACCAATACACGGTGGCGTCCGGGTCGGAGCCGCGCATGGATTTGATAAAGGCGGAAATAATATCGTAATGTTCGTCGCCTTTTTTATCATAATTTAAGTGGCGCTTTTGGATACACTCTTTGGCAATTTCCAAATCTATTTGTTTGATGCCCGCGCCGTCCGGCTCCGTGGTTAGTACGGCAATTTCAAGCGCGTTTAACATTTTGCGCCCGTCGCCGTTGGATTGCACAATAAAATATTCCGTGGCTTCGTCCGTCAGTTTGGCGTTTTCTTTGGCGGCGGCGCGGAACAGGATTTTGCGCAAATCCCCCGGGCCCAACGGCTTAAATTCAAATACGGAAAAGCGCGATAACAACGCGGTATTAATGTAAAAATAGGGGTTTTCGGTGGTAATACCAATTAAAATAATATCGCCCCGCTCCACGGACGGCAACAGCACGTCCTGCTGGGTTTTATTAAAATGGTGGATTTCGTCTAAAATAACCAAGGTGCGGCGCTCCCCAAAGCCGGGGTTTTTCATACGCTCTTTGGCTTCCGCCAATACTTTTTTGAGGTCCGCCACGCCGGCGGCCGCGGCGTTTAGTTCTACCGTCACCGCGTTGGTGCGCGAAGCAATATAGCGCGCCGTGGCGGTTTTGCCGCAACCGGGCGGGCCGAAAAACACGGCCGATTTTAAGGTGTCCGTTTCCAACAGCCGGCGCAACATTTTGCCCCGCCCCAACAAATGCGGCTGTCCGGCAAAATCTTCCAGCGTTTTGGGTGCTTGGCGCGCGGCCAAAGGCATTAAATTTTCATCATCCGCCATACATACCCCTTATAAAGATGATTTTAATTTGGCAATTAAACGGTCTACCCGGGCTTCTTCTTCCTTGCGCCGTCCGCCCTCATTTTCGCCCCGGATGTACGCCTGCGCGGCAAAGTGCAGTGCCGCCAGGAGCGCCAGTTTCAGCGTGTCTATTACGTCTTCGTTCTCGCTGATTTCCCGCATTTTGTTTTCCACTTCGGCGGCCAGGTTGGTAATTTCCACCCCGCCCAACCCCGGGATTTCCACTTCCAGCGGAATTTTGCGTATTTCTACTTCCACAATGTTTTTTGCCATCGTTTTTTCCTGCCGTTTAAGCCCGGCTTTTTTTGTTAAAAACGGGGGAGGCAAACCTCCCCCGCTTATATAAAACGCTCAATCAGAGGGGCGCGTTTTCGTCCTGGCGGGATTTTTGGATTTCTTTATCCACCTTAACCAGCAAACGTTTGAGCGTTTGCTGGGTAGTGCGTTTCCACTCCCGCAAGGTTTTCACTTCCGTTTCCACCGTGCGCAATTTATCCAGGTTCTCCTCCAACTGGCGTACTTTTTGGTGCAAGGCCGTATTTTGGGCCTGCGTTTGCTGTTGGCGGGCCGCCACTTGCGACACCAACAACTCCAGTTGTTTGAGTTTTTCCTGCATACAATTACCTCAAGGCGGCCCCTAGTTTTTGGCCCAATTCCGCCACGATTTTATTAAACGCGGCATCCGTTTCGGCATCTTTTAAGGTGCGTTGCGGGTTGGAAAACGCCAAACTGAACGTAAGGCTCTTTTTACCGGCGGGCAGATGTTCGCCCTGGTACAAGTCAATCAGCTCATAGCTCATTTTTACGTCCAGCCCGGTTTGGTTTAGCACGCTTTGCACTTGCGCATAAGGGATATTTTCATCCAACACGACCGACAAATCCCGCAAAGACGGCGGGAACACCGCCGGAGCGGCCACCGGGTTAAAGTTTTGGGCGGAGAAAGTTTTTTCCAGCGCCTTGCACCCAAATTCAAACGCCCACACGTCCGGCGTTTTAATGCCAAACGCTTTGAGGGTCAGCGGGTGGAGTTTGCCCAACACGCCGATTTTTTTGCCGCCTTCCATAATGTCCACGGCAATTTTGGGGTGCATATAAACCGGGGCTTTTTCCGCCGGGACCAATTTGGCACCGGGGAGCAGGTTATGCACCACGCCTTTTACAAAGTAAAAGTCCGGCACCGTCACGCCGCCCGCAAAAAAGGCGCGGCTTTGGATAGCACCCGTCAAAACACCGGCTACCGTATACGTTTCGCCCGGATAATTTTTGAGCAAAGTAAATGTTTTGGTGCTTTCAAACAAAGCCAAATTATATTGGCCGCGCTTTTGGTTAAATTCCACATTTTTTAACAAGGCCGGCAACAGCGTGGGGCGTAAAAATTCCCACCCTTGGGCCATGGCATTTTTAATGCGGATACAATGTTTGGGCTCAAAACCAAATTGTTTAAGCTCTTTTTCGCCCAAAAAATCAATATTTTTACATTCGTAAAAGCCTAACCCAATCAGTTGGTTGCTGAATTTTTTGGTTAAATCAATGCCTTTGGGGTTATCGGCAAACGACACGGTAGCTTTACTGGCCGCCAACGGGATAGCATCATACCCTACAAAGCGGGCGGCTTCTTCGGCCAAATCCCACTTGGTGGTTAAATCGCGGCGGAAAGAGGGAGCGCGGAACACCCAAGTATCGCCGTCCGCCGTAAAAGAGGCGCCCAAGCGGGAGAAAATGCCTTTCAGCGTTTGCGCCTCTAACTGCGTGCCCAAAATGTTGTTGATGTCCTGCGCGGTAAAAACCACTTCCGGGTTTTGGAATTTTTCCGGGTATTCGTCCGCCAGTGCGCTGGGCGTGCCGCCGCAAATTTGGCAAATCAGTTGGGTGGCGCGGTTCATAGCCAACAGCGCGCCCTCAATATCCGTGCCGCGTTCAAAGCGTTGGGAAGAATCAGACGATACGCCGAATTTTTTAACGGTTTTATTAATGGTGGGGGCATCAAAATACGCGGCTTCCAAAAACACGTCCTGCGTGTTTTCCCGGATGCCGGAGTTCAGCCCGCCCATAATGCCGGCCAGCGCGGTAGCTTTTTGATTGTCCGCAATCACCAGGGAGTTTTCCGCCAGTTCCAATTCGCGGCCGTCCAAAACCGTAAATTTTTCGCCGGGGTGGGCAAAGCGGATAATTACTTTATCGCCGTCCACTTCCGTACGGTCAAACGCATGGAGCGGGTGGCCGAGTTCAAACATGACATAATTGGTAATATCCACCAACGCGTTTTTGGGGTTGAGGCCCATAGCCGCCAGGCGTTCTTTCATAAACTCCGGGGATTCTGTATTTTTGACCCCGCGGATGACGCGCCCGATATAGCGCGGGCACGCTTGCGGCGCTTGGATTTCAACATGCAAGGCTTCGCCCTGCGTTTGAAACGCCGGGATTTGCGGCAATTTAACCGGCTTATTGAGCAGTACCCCCAATTCCCGCGCAACCCCCAAATGGGAGAGCAAGTCCGGGCGGTTGGAAGTAATTTCCAAATCAAAAACGGTGTCTTTTTTGCCGTACAGGGTGGAAACGTCCGTCCCCAGGGGGAGGTTTTCGTCCAGTACCAAAATGCCGTGTGCCCGCGTGTGCGTAAGGCCCAATTCATCCGACGAGCAAATCATCCCTTCCGAGGCCACGCCGCGGATAACGGCCGGTTTCATAACCATAGTGCCCAAGCGGGAGCCCACACGCGCCAACGGAATTTTTTGCCCCACGGCAATATTGGGGGCCCCGCATACCACGCGCTGGGTTTTGCCGCCGCCCAAATCCAAATCCACCAAGTGCAGGTGGTCGGAATTGGGGTGGTCTTCTATATGGGTAATCTGGGCTACCGTCACGCCCTCAAAATCGGCCCCGGTGGTTTGCACGCTGGCAACTTCTATGCCCAAATGCACAAACTGTTGGACCATTTCTTCGGGGGTTAAATCCAAATCAATAAAATCTTTTAACCAAGAATAAACTATTTTCATTGTTTTATATCCTTAAAATTGGGAAAGTACGCGCACGTCGTTTTCGTAAAAGGTGCGGATGTCGTTAATGTTCATCATCATCATGGCCAGGCGTTCCACCCCCATACCAAAGGCATAGCCGCTGTATTCGTTCGGGTCAATGCCGCAATTTTTAAGCACGTTGGGGTGAACCACGCCGGAGCCGAGCATTTCAATCCAGCCGCTCCCCTTACATACCGGGCAGCCTTTGCCCTGGCAGAACACGCATTTTACGTCTACTTCCGCGCTCGGTTCCGTAAACGGGAAGAAAGACGGGCGGAAGCGGATTTCCGCCTTGTTGCCGAACAAGCCTTTCATAAAGGCGGTCAAATCTTGTTTCAAATCCGCCATGCTGACATTTTTATCCACATACAGCCCCTCAATTTGGTGGAATACCGGGCTATGGGTGGCATCTAAACTATCGTTGCGGAACACGCGCCCCGGCGCCATAATGCGCAGCGGCGGGCGGTGTTTTTCCATAAACCGGCTTTGCACGTTAGACGTATGCGTGCGCAGGACCATGGAAATCGGAGAGCCGGTATCGGCAAAAAAGGTGTCTTGCGCATCCCGCGCCGGGTGGTGTTTGGGGATGTTGAGCATATCAAAGTTATGTTTTTCATCTTCCACCCACGGGCCTTCCGCCCATTCAAAACCCAAATGGGCCAAAATGGTGGTCATGCGGTCCATCGCCACGGAAAGCGGATGCCGGTGACCTTGCGGGGCCGGGAAAGCGGGTAAAGTTAAATCCAAGCAGGTTTTATTCAGTTCATCATTAATTTGCTTGGCGGCAAAAAAAGCGGTTTTTTCTTCCAACGCGGCCGAAAGCGCCCCTTTCAAGGCGTTGCCCAACGGGCCGGCTACTTTTTTATCTTCAATAGAAAAATCTTTCAAACCTTTTAACAGGTCCGTCAGCGCGCCTTTGCGGCCCAAAGCGGCCACGCGCAGTTCTTCCACAGCGGCTAAATCGGCCGCGGCGGCAATTTTGGCTTTATATTCTTGTTCAATAGCGGAACAAGCGGTTTTGAATTCGGTAATCGTCATACAGTTATATTATAGTATTTTACAGCGTTGTATTGGATTTTTAAGGTATTTTAACCTTTTTTTATGAAACGGTATTAATTTTTACTTAAAAACCATAAAAAAACGGGCTTTCGCCCGCGCTTGATACAAAGTGCGTGGGCAAGTAAATCAGCCGTTAAAGCGGGTCATGGTTTTTTCCAACCCGTCTTTCAGCCAGCTTTCCACCGCGTTGGCGGCGTTTTCCAAAGC
The DNA here is from genome assembly GCA_900540405.1 of Candidatus Avelusimicrobium faecicola. GTDB lineage: Bacteria > Elusimicrobiota > Elusimicrobia > Elusimicrobiales > Elusimicrobiaceae > Avelusimicrobium > Avelusimicrobium faecicola. The sequence continues at coordinate 7,820 of UQFW01000014.1, forward strand.
CGGGGCCAATAAAGTTTCGTCCGCCTTGGAAAAGTTAGAAAGTACAAAATCGGCCAAATCAAACGGAGCCGGCTTGGGCCCAATGCCCACCCGCAAGCGCGCAATATTTTGCGTGCCCAGTTGCTCTATTACGCTTTTCATCCCTTTTTGCCCGCCGGCAGAGCCGGAAGGGCGCAGGCGGATATGGCCCACCCCCAAAGAAACGTCATCAAAGCAGACCAGTATATTTTGTGCCGGAATTTTGAAGAACCGGGCCAAGCTGGAAACCAGCCGGCCCGATTCATTCATATAGGTAAATGGTTTGGCCACCAGCACATCTTTGCCGGCCAAACGGATTTTGGCGTATTCCCCCAGGTTTTGCCAGGCTTGGTAATCCGCGCTTTGGCGGCGGACGATTTCGTCCGCCACTCTAAAGCCTGCGTTATGGCGGGTACGCGCATATTGCGCGCCCGGATTACCTAAACCGACTACCAGGGAAAGTTCCGCCATTATTTTTTAGCGTCCTTGGCCGGAGCGGCGTTTTTGGTCAGGTTGCCGTCTTCGTCTTTTTTACCTTTGGTAGAGGAGCTTTCCGGCTGGGCGGCGGCAGCATCAGCAGCGGCCGGGGCAGCAGGGGCTTCTTCTTCCTCTTTCGGAATCATCAAGTGGACCACCGGGGCTTGGGCATCCGTCACCAGTTCAACGCCTTCGGGCAGTTTAATATCGCCGGCAACAATACCTTTGTTGATGGTCATGGGGGTCATATCCACTTCAATTTCGTGCGGAATGGCGCGCACCAAGGCTTTTACTTCAATTTCGCGCAAGATGTGTTCCACCAAAGCGCCGTAGTTCTTAACGTCGGCAGATTCGCCCACCAATTTAACAGGAACGACTACGTCCATCTTATCGGTCAAGGCTACACGTTGGAAGTCAATGTGAATGGGGGTATCTTTTACCACATGGTATTGGATTTCTTTTACCAGGGCTTGTTCGGTGCCGTTCGGCAAGGCAATTTCCACAATGGTATTTTTACCGGCGTTGACGATTTTTTCTACGTCTTTCAAGCTGACGGTAATGGTGACGGGTTCTTTATGGCTGCCATAAATTACACCGGGTACGTTTTTTTCCGCGCGGATTTTGGAGAGGGCGCCTTTTACGCCGAGCCCTTCTCTTAAAGTGGCGGTAATATTCATTTCTTGCATGATTTTATTTCTCCTATTTTTCCACTAAATGAAATTTAGTTAAACATATCGCTGATAGAGCGGCCGTCGTGGTTGCGTTTGATAGCATCCGCTAACAGGTACGAAACCGACAGCACATCTACTTTGGGCCCCAAGTCCCGTATGGGCAGGGAGTCCGAAATAATCAGCTTTTTAATATCGGACTTATTGATTTTGTCCAACGCGTTGCGGGACAAAAGCCCGTGGGTGCAGACCGCGTAAATTTCGCGCGCGCCCCGTTCTTTGATTTTTTGCGCCACGGTGGTAAGCGTACCGGCCGTGTCCACGATGTCATCAAAAATAATGGCGGTTTTGCCTGCTACGTCCCCAATGACGTTATAGACTACCGCTTCGTTGGCTTTGGGGCGGCGTTTATCAATAATTACAAGCCCCGCATCCAACCGCGCCGCAAATTTGCGGGCGCGTTCCACGCCCCCAACGTCGGGCGAAACAACTACAAAATCGGAATGGTCAATATCCTTAAAATAATCCAAAAACACTTTGCGGGCGCGCAAGTGGTCCACGGGAATATCAAAAAACCCCTGGATTTGGCCTGCGTGCAAATCTACCGTCATAATGCGGTCCGCCCCGGCTTTGGTAATTAAGTTAGAAGTCAATTTGGCGGTTATCGGCACGCGCGGGGAAGCCTTGCGGTCCGCCCGGGCATAACCGAAGTACGGCATAACAGCCGTAATTTTACCCGCACTGGCGCGTTTGAAAGCGTCAATCATAATGAGCAGTTCCATTAAGTTTTCGTTCACGGGCGGGCAGGTAGGCTGAATAATATAGCAATCGTGCGCGCGGACGCTTTCCAAAATTTGTACATCAATTTCGCCATCGGCAAATTTTTCCACACGCAATTTGCCCAGGTCCATATTCAAGTGTTCACAAATTTTTTGGGCCAATGCCGGGTTGGCATTGCCGGTAAAAATGCGCAAGTCTCCATTTACGCTTTTAGTCATGTTGTATACCTTTTTTCTCCAAAACAACCTGACGCGAGCGCGCAATCGCAAGCGACTGCTCCGGCACCAATTTGGTGATGGTTGAACCCGCGCCGATTTTTGCATATTTTTCCACCGTCACCGGTGCTACAAAATTCACGTTGGAACCGATAAAAGCATGGTCCCCTATAACGGTTTGATGTTTATTTTTACCGTCATAATTGCAAGTAATGGTTCCGGCCCCCACATTTACGCCGGCCCCCATATCCGTATCGCCAATATAGCTCAAGTGGTTTACTTTGGAGCCTTCCCCGATAACGGATTTTTTAATTTCCGAGAAATTGCCCACCTTGGCCCCTTTCTTTAATACGGATTTCGGGCGCAGGTGCGCATACGGCCCCAACTGGCAGTTTTCGTCCACCTGGGATTCTTCCACATACGTCCCCATTTTCAGGGTCACGTTATCGGCAATAACGGAATCTTTAATATATACGTTGCCTTCCAGCATACAGTTTTTGCCGATTACCGTTTTACCGCAGATATAGCACCCCGGGCAAATAAAAGAATCCGCCCCGATTTGCACTTCCGCATCAATAAATACGGCATCCGGGTTGGGAATAGTCACGCCTTCTTCCAACAATCTGTCCGTCACGCGGCGGCGCATAATCAGCTCCGCCTGAGAAAGCTGTGCTTTGCTGTTTACGCCCAACGCCTGTTGGTAGTCTTCACTGCCAAACACCAATACCGGGTGTTGCATGGCTTTAATGGAAGACAGCGTATCGGTTAAATAAAATTCGTGCTTGGGGCCTTGGGGTTTCAATTCCGCCAACGCCTGCGCTAACAGCGGGGATTTGAATAAATACATACCGCTGTTGATTTCATGAATTAAAAGGGTTTTTTCGTCCGCGTCCGCGTGTTCCACAATGCGGGCAAAAGAGCCGTCCGCTTCCCGCACGATACGGCCGTATCCGGCCGGGTCCGGCACGCTTACGCCCAATACCATGGCCCCGGAGGCGTTTTCTTCAAACGAGGAATACATCTGTTCCAAGGTAGCGGTTTTTAAGAGCGGGGTATCGCCGTTAAGCACCATAACGTCTTCAAAACGGTTTAAGAGGGGCAACGCCGCTTTAACGGCCGAGCCGGAGCCGGTCAGCTCCGTTTGCTCCACAAATACCAGCGGAGCCGTGACGCCCCACGCGGGGAGCCCGGCTTTGACGGTTTCTTCCATAGTAGCGGCTTCATGCCCTACTACAAGCCCAATGGCGGCCGGGTTTAACGCCTGGGCCGCTTTTAAGATATGCGCAATAATGGGAAGACCGCAAACCGGGTGTAAGGGTTTGGGTAAGGGGGATTTCATCCGGGTACCTTTACCGGCCGCCAGGATGAGAATACACAGATTTTTTTTGGCTACCATTTTGTTTAACTCTTGCCTAAAAAGAATCTAACTTGTTAAAAACAAATTATTTTTTATATTATACCAAAAAACAACAACTTCCGCATAGGCGGGCGGTATAGTTGCCTTAGGCCCGGGCAACATTACTATTGTAGCATTTAACCCGCCTTTTATGCGGTCACCGCCCCATAACAGACGGGGCCGTCCGCCCGGATAATTTTAGCCCGCACCAATCCTTTTAGGTGTTCCGGGGCGTTTTCCAACACCGTATATTGGAAGTTTGCCGTCACCCCGCCCGGGAGACCGTTTTTGCGTTCTTCCATAAACAGCTCTTGTTCCGTGCCCACTAACGAGGCGGCAAACCGGGTGCGGAGTTCTTTATCCAGCGCGCGCAACATATCCGAACGGCGTTTGATTTCTTCGTGCGCCAGTTGCGGCCACGCGGCGGCTTTGGTGCCGGGGCGCGGGGAATAACTAAATACATGCAGCCCGCACAACCCGACGCTTTTTATAAACTGATAAGTGGTTTCAAAATCTGCTTCCGTTTCCGTAGGGAACCCGGCTATGACATCCGCAAATATGGAAATACCCGGCACGCGGGTGCGTAAATCTTCCACGCGGGCGCGGTAGGCGGCGGTATCATAATGGCGGTTCATGGCTTTCAAAACGCTGTCACACCCGGCTTGCAACGGCAGGTGGAAGTAATTGCAAAAACGGTCCGGCCGGGCGGCCATTAAATCCACCACGCCGTCTGCCACCGTTTGTAATTCTATGGAAGAAAACCGCACCCTAAAATGCCCGGGCAACGCGGCAATTTGGCGGCACAACAACGCCAAATCCGCCCCGGTTTGCGGGCAGGCATAATTGCCGATATTGATACCCGTTAAAACCACTTCTGCAAAGCCTTTTTCCACCAGGGCGGTAATTTCTTTCAGCACATCCGGCGCCGGCTTGGAGCGTTTATCCGGCCGGGCAAACGGCACAATGCAATAGGAGCAAAAACAATCGCACCCGTCTTGAATTTTTATAAAAGCGCGGCTATGGCCCTCGTGGCCGGAAACCGTCCAGCAGAGGTCTTCTTCATTAAACAGCGCGCGGCCGAGGTTGTATTTCCCCACAATTTCCGCTTGCGGGAACAAGGTTTTAATATGCGCTTGGTGCGCGGCCGCATAGCACCCGGTAAGCACCAACCGCGCTTGGGGGTTGCGGTGCAAAATTTGGCGGATTTGTTTTTCCACATCTTTATCCGCCTGGTGTGTGACGGTGCAAGTGTTTAAGACGCACACTTCGGCCGTTTCAAAAGAATCCGCCGGGGTGTGCCCGTGGCGCAAAAAATCTTCCAAAATGGCTTGGCTTTCCACCTGGTTGACCCGGCAACCGAATGTTTTGATAAAAAATTTCATAATTATAAAATTTTGGCGGCCGCCGCAATACAGGCCGTTTCCGCGCGTAAAATGTTTACCCCTAAGGTAATGGGCAATATGCCGTATTGGGCGGCAATCACAATTTCTTCATCCGTCCAACCGCCGGCCGGGCCGACATACACACGCAGGCGTTTGGGCGCGCAGAGTTTTTCCAGCCCCCAACTAACCGTGTGGGTTTCTTCCGCCTCGTAAGTAATTAAAGAGGGGATTTTGTCCTGCACCGCGTGCAAAAACGTCACCGGCTCATAAATTTCCGGCAAGAGCGGCGTGTTGCACTGCTTGCAGGCGGAAAGCATAATCTGCCGCCAACGCGGGAATTTGTCTTCCCACCGTTTTAATACGTCGTACTCCGTGCGGGCGGTGACAATCGGGCAGAACGCCGCCACCCCTAACTGCGTGCCTTTATCCAACACTTCTTCCAACCCGGTGCGGGAATTGGGCGCAAAAAAGAGTTCCAATTCCACCGCCGGGCGGCGCAGAGGCACTTTTTTTAATAAACTGCCGCGCACAAAGTTTTTTTGTATCCGCTCTATCCGGCCGGTATATTGAAGCCCCTTCCCGTTAAAAACGGTAATTTCTTCCCCCTCTTTACAGCGGGCCACCGTGCAAACGTGGTGGGCCTCTTCGTCCATAATAAAAAATTCGGTTTCTTTAATATCGGCTAAATACTGGCTCATGGCGGACCTCACAAAATTTAAGAAAATAATTCCTTAAAAAAACTTTTTTTGCCGCCGGTTTCTTCCGCCAGCTGTTCCAACAATTCTTTTTGGCGGGCCGTGGGCTTTTTAAGCACTTCAATTTGAACGTGAACCAACAAGTCCCCAAAGCCTTTTTTGCCCAAACGCGGCATACCGTTGCCCTGCACTTTTAACACCGTGCCGAACTGCGTGCCTTTGGGAATGGTCACTTCCATTTCTTTCCCCTCAATGGTGGGTACTTTAATGGTGCCGCCCAATACCGCTTGCGGGTAAGTAATGGGGGCATCCAACACTAAATCGTCCCCTTCGCGGCGGAAGATTTTATGCGCTTTTACATGCACTTCCACATACAAATCTCCAAAGCCGCCGCCGTTGGTGCCGATGTCGCCCCCGTTGGCTACGCGCAAGGTGACCCCGGTGCGCACGCCGGACGGAATTTTTACTTTCAGCGTTTCTTTTACGCGCTCCGCCCCGCTGCCGTGGCATTTGGTGCAGGGCTTTTCAACCACCGTGCCTTTGCCGCCGCAATCCGGGCAGGTTTGCCGCATGGAAATAAACCCTTGCGAATAAGTGACCGTGCCGCGCCCGCCGCAGGAACGGCAGGTTTTGCGCGCACTGCCTTCTTGCGCGCCGGTGCCGTGGCAGACGGAGCAGGAATCCAACCGGGTATAAGAAACTTCCTCTTCTTTACCCATAAAGGCTTCTTCCAGCGAAAGTTCCACATCCACTTTTAAGTCGTCGCCGCGTTGGGCGCGGGGTTTGCCCGCACGGCCGCCAAAGCCGCCGCCGAACATATCCCCGAATACGGAGCTGAAAATATCGTTAATATCCCCAAACCCGCCGGCATTAAACCCGCTGAAACCGCCCGCACTGTTTACGCCGTCGTGACCGTACTGGTCGTACATCTGGCGTTTTTGCGGGTCCGACAAGACGGAAAAAGCCTCGTTTACTTTTTTGAATTGTTCTTCGGCTTCTTTATTACCGGGGTTGCGGTCCGGGTGGTACTTCATGGCTTGGCGGCGGAAAGCGGCTTTAATTTCCACGTCCGTTGCCGTGCGTTCAACATCTAAAATTTTATAGTAATCTTCTTTCATAGCAGTAGGCATAATATAAAAACCTTGTATTTTACTTATATTTTATGAAATTTTCCCCCTTGCGCACAAATAAAAAAGCCCCGCACTAAACGGGGCTTTTTTAGGGACAAACGGATTAATCTTCAAACCCTAACACTTTGCAAAAATCTCTGCCTTCCTGCGTGGAGCCGGAACACATCCGCTCCCCGGGGTGCGCAGACTGGTCCAACCAAATGTTATAGCGGAACACAAGATTGGGGCTACAGTTAGTCCAAGAACCCGCCTTGGGGCAATACAAAATACTGATAAGCTGGGCATTGGGGTCCGTCACTATGTTGGAGCCGCTTAAATTATCAATATAAAAGTAATTATCACAACTTACCACATCATTACCGGTGCATTTGCCGGCAAAATCATAATCCAAATTATCCGTATTGGCAATATAATGGCCGTTTGCCAAATAATAGACTTCGTGTGCTTTTTTTAGGGCTTCCCCTACTTGCAACGCATCCGCAAACCGGGCCCGCAAGACGGCCTTGTTATACTGGGGCATAGCAATAGATGCCAAAATACCTATGATTAATACCACTACCAGAAGCTCAATCAACGTAAAACCATTCCTCATAAAATTGCCTCCACCCAAAAGTATTCCTGTATTGTAGCAAAAAAAGCGTTCCCCGGATAATAAAAAATGGCGGGGGCCTGTTCAAAGGCCCCCGCCATGTGATTTACCACCCTAGATTATTTGTCAACCACTTCGGCTTCTACTACGTCGTCCTTCCCGCCGTTAGCGGCGCCGGCTTGGGCGTTGGCACCCGGTTGGGCACCGGCCGCCTGCTGGGCACCGGCTTGGGCATTGGCCTGCGTGTTTTTATACATGGCTTCGCCCAGTTTTTGGCTGGCCTGCAAAGCAGCGTCCGTAGCGGCTTTCATCTTGGCGGCGTCTTCGGTCTTTAACGCATCGCGCAAGTCGTTCAAGGCGCGGTCAATGGCCAAGCGGTCTTCTTGGGATACTTTATCGCCGTAGTCTTTCAGGGCTTTTTCGGTTTGATAAAGCACGCTGTCGCCCTGGTTTTTAGCTTCAATTACTTCTTTGTGCTTTTTGTCTTCTTCGGCGAATTTTTCCGCATCTTTGACAAATTTTTCAACTTCCGCATCGCTCAATTTGTTCGGAGAGCTGATGGTAATGTGCTGTTCCTTTCCGGTTCCCAAATCTTTGGCGGAGACGTTCAAAATACCGTTCGCGTCAATATCAAAGGTGACCTCAATTTGCGGTACTCCGCGCGGAGCAGGAGCAATACCGTCCAAATCAAACTTGCCCAGCGGCACGTTGTCTTTAGCCATGGGGCGTTCACCCTGCAAGACGTTGATGGTGACGGCCGGCTGGTTGTCCGACGCGGTAGAGAACACCTGCGTTTTGCGCACAGGGATAGTCGTGTTGCGTTCAATGAGGCGCGTGCATACACCGCCCAGCGTTTCCAACCCTAAGGAAAGCGGCGTCACATCCAAAAGCAGAACGTCTTTTACTTCCCCGGTCAAAATACCGGCTTGTACGGAGGCACCGATTGCCACACATTCCATCGGGTCAATCCCGCGTTCAATTTTCTTACCCACATGGTCTTCCACATATTTCTGCACAATCGGCATACGGGTCGGGCCACCCACCAAAATAATACGGTCAATTTGGTTGGCAGACAGGCTGGCATCAGAAAGCGCCTGGTCAATGGATTTGCCGCAGCGTTTTACAATGTCGCCCACCAGGCTTTCCAGTTTAGCGCGGGAGAGCGTAAGCGCCAAGTGTTTCGGGCCCGTGGCATCCGCCGTAATATAAGGCAAGCTGATGTCCGTTTCCATGGTGGTAGAAAGTTCAATTTTGGCTTTTTCGGCCGCGTCTTTCAAGCGTTGTTGGGCTTGCACGTCTTTGCTCAAATCAATCCCTTCCTGCTTGCGGAATTCGTCCGTCATCCACGCGATGATGGCGTTATCCATATCCGTACCGCCCAGTTTGGTATCGCCGGAGGTGGCCAACACGTCAAAGGTACCTTCTTTACCCATTTCCATAATGGTCACATCCAGGGTACCGCCGCCCAAGTCAAACACCAAGATTTTTTGTTCTTTGCCGGCTTTATCAATACCAAAGGCCAAAGCGGCGGCCGTCGGTTCGTTTACCAAGCGGACCACATCCAACCCGGCAATACGGCCGGCGTCTTTGGTGGCCTGGCGTTGGTTATCGTTAAAATAAGCAGGTACGGTGATGACCGCTTTTTCTACCGGTTCGCCCAAAAAGGCTTCGGCATCTTTTTTAACTTTCTGCAACACAAAGGCGGAAAGCTGTTGCGGGGTAAATTCCTGCCCGCGCAAGTTAAATTTGAAGTTTTCACCCATGCGGCGTTTGAACGCGGTGACGGTGCCTTCCGGGTTTGCAATAGCCTGGCGGCGGGCCGGTTCACCCACCAAACGCTGGCCGTCTTTTGTAAAAGCTACATAAGAAGGAAACGCTTTGCCCCCAATAGAGTTGCCTTCTGCAGACGGAATAATAGTCCCGCGGCCGCCTTCCATTACCGCCGCGGCGGTGTTAGATGTACCCAAGTCAATACCAATAATCTTTGCCATACTTATATATCTCCTTACTATTTGTTAAATTTTTTATTGTGCGCTTTCCTGGCCGACGACTACCCTTGCCGGGCGTAATACTTTGCCGTCCATCAAAAAGCCCATTTGTACTTCGTCAATCACCAAACCGGCTTGTTCCGGCTTGGCTGGAATCATAGCCACCACTTCTTGGGTGTCTGGGTCGTATGGTTTATTTTTTACATCCATACGCACGATACCTTCTGCTTTGAATATTTTTTCCAGTTCTCCTAAAATTAGGCGCATACCGTCACGCAGTGATTTTGCTTCCCCCTCGCACTGGTGGGCGGATTCGTCTTTTTCCATTTTTTCGCGTTCGCGCAACATCACCTCATAAGCGGGCAACAACTTTTGCGCAAAATCTTTTTTACCGTATTCTATCAGCGCGGCTTTTTCGCGCTCGGTGCGTTTGCGGAAGTTTTCAAAATCCGCACTTAACCGCACAAATTTATCGTAATAGTCCGGGTGTTCGGCCGGGGCCGGGTTTTCTTGCGGCTGTGTTTGTGCCGCGCAGGATTCTTCCTGCTGCACGTTTTCTTGGTGTTCGTCCAAGTGGGCGTGCCTATGTTCTTCGTGTGAATGGTTGTGCTTACTCATAATTTTCATCTTCTTTTGCGGGCTGGGCCGTCCAACTGCGTATAGACCCTTCTAATAATGACCCGATGAAATTTACCAGGCTCATCACCCGGGTATATTCCATGTGTTTGGGGCCGATAATGCCCAACATCCCCACCGTTTTATCCCCTATTTTATAAGCGGATGAAACGATACTCAAGTTTTTAAGTTCCGTAAGTTCGTTTTCACTGCCGATACTTACATTTACTTTTTGGTTGGATTTCTGCAAATCGGTCATCTTCTCGTTTAATAAAGAGGAAAACTTTTCGCGTTCTTCCACCACTTTCATCATTTGTTTCAAATCGTCGTAATCGTCTTCGCTGGTGTTTTCCAGCAGGCGGCCCAAACCCTCTACATATAATTCATGGGCGCTGGCTTGCGGGCGTTCAATATCGTTAAGTACCTGCACGGCCAAATCCGCCACGTCGGCAATTTCCCGGTGGCCGGACTGGATGTAGCGCCACAACACTTGCTGGGCTTGCCCCAAAGGCAGGCCGGAAATTTCTTCGTTAATAAAATGGCTCAAAATTCTCAACCGGGCCGGGCTAAGCACCGAGTTTATACGCACCGGCCAATGCCGCACAATGCCGGACTCCGTCACCAGTACCGCCAACAGCGCACCCGGAGCCAACGGGATAAAATCCAAACGCTGCACGCACTGGTCTTTTACGTTAGAGGTATACACAAACCCCGCCGCGCCGGAAAGCATTGCCAGCAAGCGCGAAGTTTGCAACATCATATTATCCACTTCGTTGACGCGCTGGTCATACTGGCGCTCTATCTGTTGGCGTTCCTGTGCGGCCATTTTTTGAACGCCGGTCAGATAATCCACATAATAGCGGTAGGCTTTATCCGTAGGAATACGCCCGCCCGAAGTATGCGGCTGATACAAATACCCCTCGTCTTCCAAATCCTTCAAAATGTTGCGTATGGTAGCGCTGGAAACATCCTTGAGCGCGCTGTCCGCCAACATTTGTGAGCCCACCGGGCGGCGGGTTTCCACATACTGCTGTACCACCCAGCGGAGGATTTTTTCTTTGCGTTGTTTGGCAACTTCGGGTTTTAGTATTCTCATAAAATTCACCGGGGCCGTGCTTTTATTTTAGCACTCCTTAACCCCAACTGCTAATAGTATAGACAATTATTTTATTTTTGTCAACCCCTATTTTAGAGTGCTAATTTTGGGCCGGTGTTTTTACCCTCTTACAGAATAGGATATCCCCCTTTACTTCTCAAGCCTGTTTTTGGATTATACCCAAAAAAGATACAATATATTTATGAACTTTTTTATAGATTCGCACGCACACTTAAACGACCCGGCTTTTGATGCAGACCGGGATTCCCTTTTACAACATACCCTGCCGCAAGCCGGCATTGTGCATAGCATAGAAATCGGCTGTTCGCCGGAAGAATGGCTCCCGGCCTTGCAGTTGGCTTCCTCCTACCCGGCTTTGGTACACGCCGTATTGGGCGTTCACCCGGAATACGCCGTTAAACTGGGCGAAAACGACCTGGCCCGCTTGGCCCAATTACTGCCGGACCCGCGCAATACAGCCGTGGGGGAAATTGGCCTGGACTATACCTGTTTGGATATCAGCCCCAAAGATTTACAGCAAAAAACCTTTCAGCAAATGTTGGAGTTAAGCAACCAAACCCAACTGCCGCTGGTGTTGCACATCCGCCGGCAAGGGGAAGATTACGCCGCGTATGAAGACTCTTTTTATGCGCTTAAACACAACTGGAAAGGCGCCAGCCGCACCAAACACGCGGGCGTGCTACACTGCTTTTGCGCCCGGTACGAAGAAGCCAAACGCGCACTGGATATGGGGCTTTTGTTAGGCATTAACGGGTGCTTTACTTATAAAAAGAACGAATACATCCGCGAAGCCGTTAAAAAAGCGGGGGCGGACAAAATTATTTTGGAAACGGACTGCCCGTATTTATCCCCGCAAGGCAAGCGCGGCCAACGCAACGACCCGTCCAACATTCCGCTTATCGGAACTTTTGTGGCGGACTACTTTAATATGCCGGTGGAAGCCCTCGCACAAACCACCGTTCAAAATACAAAAGATTTGTACGGTCTTCCGTAAATTTGTTATAGTGGCTTGTAGAGGTAAAATATGAATAAGAAAACCCTTTTTATTTTGTTGCCGGCGCTCCTTTTATTAAACGGATGTGAAGCGGGTGAAAAAATTGCAACTTTTTGGTTGAAACAATATCAAAAATTAATGAGTAGCAGTATGGGTGCGGGGCTGGAAATGGCCGCCGCCCAGCGCAAGGCCCAAGCTCAAGCCAAAATGACCCGGGCCGGGCTGACGAACGAAAAAGGAGAGCCGCTTTCCAATGCGGATTTTGAACGCCAGTTAGCCAAAGCGCGCGAAGAATTAAAACAACTGGAAGCCAGCCTGAAAAAGGAGCAAGGCTCCCAACCCAATACCCCCCTTTCGCCCGAGGAGGCCGCGGCCGCTTTTGCCCAACAGCAACAGGAAAATACCGCCGCCAGAACCCCCGGCGCACGCACTGCGCAAACGGCCACGCCCAAACGGGCCCCGCGCCAACAGCAACAGCAAATTATGGAAATTTCCATTGAAGACGACACCCCCAAATTAGACGGGCGCGCCCCGGTGGAAGACCAAAAAGCCATGCACCGCAGTATTGATTTTATCAAAACCACCAACCAGCAGGCCGTGACCGACGTACAACGCCTGATGGGGGATAACGCCCGCTACGAGGTTATTTTGCTCAATACCCAAACGGAAAAGAAACTGTTAAATGCCAGCCGCAAGGCGGCCTCTTTACAGGAGTTCAAAAAAACCCAAAAGGAAATTTTGGCACAATATAAAACGGACTTTCAGAAAATTTTGAATAAATACCAAAACAATATTAAACGGACCCACCGTTAATTATGAACAGAGGATATTTAATTGTTGTCTTAATCGGGGTGATGTTGGTAATGACCCTTACCGCCCAAAACCTAAAAAGGCTCACCCCTTTATTAACCTCCGCCGCAACCGCCAACGCGGGGGCCTCCTTTTCGCCCCAAGACCGGGAAATGTTGCGCCAACTGGGGCTACAAGACACCGCGGCCGACCGTTCCTCCCTTCAAAACGCCCTTTCCCGCCTGACCCAGGGCAACGCGGATAGCCGCTTCCAACCGCAGTACAACCAGTTAGCTAAACAGAACACCAACGACCCGACCGGCGATGTGCGCCGCTTAAAAAACTGGTTGGATTCCGCTTTGGCCCAGGCCAAACAAAAAGCCCATAGCGCCCCGGCCAAAACGGCGGAGCCGTCTGCCGCCGCGCCTGCCCCGGCCGGGAAACCGGTGTTAGAAATTTATACGGAAAGCCCGGCCGAAATAACCAACCCGCACTTTACCGCCAGGCAGTTGCGCCGGGCGCGGCTGATGTTGCGGGAACTGCGCCAAAATAACGAGGACACCGCCGACGCTATCCGCCAAAAATTTGGGGCCAAAGCCGAAGAAGAAGCCCGCAAAATTGCGCGCCAGACGGAAACTCAAGCCGAAAAATACGCACAAAACGCCCAAACGTGGGAAGCGTTTGAAACCGCCTTTGAAAAGAGCTACACCCAAGGCGAAACCAAGTTGGGCGCGCTGATTAAAAAACACCTTAAGTAAGTATTTCCGGCCGATTTTTCTTGCCCCTTTTACGGGCACCCAAAACGCCCTTTTAATAGCCTTAAACAGCGTGATTTTTAAGTATGAAACACCCCGGGTTCCCGCCCGGGGCGTTTTTTTGGTGGGGCGGCACAAAAACCTTTGGCGCACAAGTCCGCATTTATTTGTAGGATTTTTATGGTAAGCCGCAAGCACCAAAACGCCCTTTTAAGGCTCCGTAGCAGGTCTGGCGGTTGGGCCATGCGGATTTCTACCTCACCCGGTTTATGTTAGGGGACAGGCACAAAAACGCCCTTTTAAGGCAAACCAGACACCGGGTGCGCATGTAAGAGTTAGGGATAAAACTCCCCGGGTTCCCGCCCGGGGTTTATTGTGAGCAGTAGACACAAAAAACCCGCCCTTTTAAGGGGGCGGGTTTTTGTTTTGCAAGTCCGAAAACGATTAGTTGGCGGCGGCTTTTACCACGTCAACCAATTTTTTGAAGGACACCGGGTCTTTAATCGCCATTTCAGACAACATCTTGCGGTTCAAGGTGATGTTCGCCTTGGTCAAACCGCTGATGAATTTGGAATAGGAAAGACCTTCTTCGCGCACGGCCGCGTTGATACGGGTAATCCACATCTGGCGGTAGGTGTGCTTTTTGTCCTTGCGGTCCACATAAGCATGGACGTAAGAATGGTCCAGCTGTTGGGTGGCCATGCGTAAGCGGCGGGATTTATCCCCGTAATAACCGCTGGCGCGTTTCAAAACTTTTTTCTTTCTTGCGTGTCTTGCGACGCTGAATTTAATTCTCATTTTCTAACCTCTTTATTTGGCGGCCGGGAGATACTTTTGCAAGGTCTTCCCTTTAGCGGACTCGGGCGTAATTACCCCAGTCTTTCTCATGTCATGTTTTCTGGAGGCAGAAACAGGCGTTAGCAAGTGTTTTCTGCCGGCTTTGCGATGCTGATATTTACCCGTGGCGGTAATGCGGAATCTCTTTTTAGCGCCACTATGGTTTTTGAGTTTTGGCATTTGATTACCTCTCGTGTTAAATGATTCTTTTTTCCGTACGACTTGTGCCAGGAGCCGACAAGCCCCGTACACAATGTTCCTACAAAAGAATCTGAAAATTCGTTTTTATTTGGCTTCGTTTTTGGGCACGAAGGTCATGGCCATACGGTTGCCTTGCGATTGCAAGCCGCCGTCCACATTGCCTAAAGGTTCCAGGCGTTTGGCTGCGTCATTAAGCAGCTGCATACCCAAATCCTTATGTTGGTTTTCACGGCCGTGAAATACCACCGTCAGGCGGACCATATCTTTCTTGCGCAAAAATTCTTCTATTTGCCGTAATTTGACGTCCAAGTCGTGCGCCGCAATGCGGGATTTAATGCGTAATTCTTTCAACGTCACTTTAGCCTGCTTCTTTTTGGCGTCCTTGGATTTTTTCCCTTGTTCGTACACATACTTGTTGTAATCCAGTATTTTGCACACAGGGGGCTCGGCGTTGGGTGAAATTTCCACCAAGTCAAGCTCTTGTTCTTTCGCCAGTGCGATGGCCTCTGCCACCGGCTTAATACCAATCATCGTGCCGTCGGAATTAATCAAACGCACTTCCGGCACACGGATATTTTGGTTTCTTCTGTATAAATCTTTTTTATATTCTCTTCTGTTATCGTATCTGGCCATTTATATTATCTTTTGTATACAAAAATTCACTCCGGCTTACCGGAGAACACTTTAATTATACCAATTCACAATAGAAAGTGTCAATTTACCGGGCCGTGTCCTGCCGGTAGGTCAGCGTGTTGTTTTCGTACCATTCCCACGCGGCGGGCAGGCGTTTGAGCGTATGGGAGCGGTCCGTCCACTGCGGGCCGTCCGGCGTGAAAGAGCGCTTCAGCACAAACGCGCCGTCTTTGGTAAACACTTCCGCTTGCGTGCCGTCCTCAGACAAAATAACATACGCCGCAAAAACGGCGGAACCTTGCGGGGCAACCTGCGTTAAAGCAATTCCGTCCCGCCACGGTTGCACGCATTGGGCAAGCACTTGGCTCCACACCCCTCCGGCAGAGGGGATACAGCCGTGGAAGTCCCTATCCGCCCCGGTAAGCGGAGCCTGCGCCCGGCAGGCGCTTAAACAAACCAAGGCACAAAAGGCCAGAAAAATGTTTTTTTGCATAATTTTATTTTACCAAAAAAGCGGCTCTGCAACAGGCGGTCAAATTTGCTAAAATTGATATAATACATTTACAATTTTTAAGGTGGTCACTTTTTTATGAGCAACAGAAGATTAGCCCGCGAATGTGCGCTGCAAGCGCTTTATTATGCAGATAGCTTAAAAGATATGCCGCAGGAAGATGTGTTGGATTACGCGGCCGATTACCGCAAAGAATTGGGGGAATACTTCCCGTTTTGCGAGGAGCTTATCAAAGGGGCGTTAACCCACCTGAAAGAAATTGATGCCATGGTATCTTCCTATGCTAAAAACTGGACGATTAGCCGTATGTCCGCGGTGGACCGCTCTATTTTGCGCATGGCCACTTACGAGCTTGTTTTCAGCCCGGAAAAAACACCCGTGCCCGCTATTATAGACGAAGCCATTGAACTGGCCAAAAAATACTCTACCGAAAATTCCAGCAAATTTATTAACGGCCTTTTAGACCAGCTTAAAAAAGAACGTAAATAAAAACTATGGACTTCAACCCCAAAGAAGAAATTGAGCGGCTCAAAAAGCTGGTCAATTACCATAACAACCTTTATTATAATTTGGACAATCCCATCCTGTCCGATACGCAGTACGACGAGCTTTACAACCAATTAAAAACGCTGGAAGAGCGTTTCCCGCAGTTTCGCACTAAAAATTCCCCCACCCAGCGCGTGGGCGGAACAGTCAGTTCCACCTTTGCCCCGGTGCCCCATGCCGTACCCATGATGTCTTTGGATAACTCTTATTCGCCCGCCGAAGTGAGCGAATGGTACGCCCGCACCGCCAAATTATTGGCCCGTACCGATTTTGATATGGTGGTGGAAGCCAAAATTGACGGGATTTCCTGCTCGCTTTTATATACCAACGGCAAACTGGTGCGCGCCTCCAGCCGCGGGGACGGCAAAACCGGCGAGGACATCACCCAAAACGTGCTGACCGTGCAGGATATTCCGCACCAAATTCCCAACGCCCCCCTGGGGGATTTGGAAGTGCGCGGCGAAATTTATTTAGATAAAAAAGATTTGGAAATCCTCAACCAAAAACAACAACAAGCTGGGGAAAACATTTTTGCCAACACCCGCAACGCGGCGGCAGGCTCCCTGCGCCAGAAAGATGCCGCCATTACCGCCACCCGCCCCCTTAAATTTTTTGCCCATTCCTTTGGGGCGGGGCATATCCAGGCGGATACGTTCAGCGGGTTTATCCGCTTGTGCCAAAGCTGGGGTTTTGCCGTCAGCCCGGTGCGCCTGCAAACGGCCGCGCTGGCCGACGTTCTGCAATTTTACAAACAGTTTGATACAGACCGCCACAACTTGCCTTTTGATGTAGACGGCCTGGTAGTAAAGGTGGATAGTTTTTCATTACAACGCATTTTGGGCAACACCGCCAAAAGCCCCCGCTGGGCTATCGCGTTCAAATACCCGGCCCAACAAGCTACCACCACACTCAAAAACGTTTTATTTTCCGTGGGGCGCAGTGGCATTATCACCCCGGTAGCGGAGTTGGAGCCGGTCCCGTGCGCGGGCGTGATTATTTCCAACGCTACCTTGCATAATTTTGACGAAGTAAAACGCCTGGGCGTGCGCGTGGGAGATAAAGTAATTATTGAACGCGCGGGGGAAGTAATCCCCAAAGTGGTTAAGGTGGCGCAATCGTTAGGGCAGCACGAAGTTTTGCCGCCCGCCGAGTGCCCCTCTTGCCACAGCCGTGTGTATAAGGAAGAAGGCGAAGTGGGCTACTATTGCATTAACCCCGCCTGCCCGGCTCAGTTGCGGGCGCGGCTGTTGCACTTTGCTTCCCGCGGCGCCATGGATATTGACGGCCTGGGGGAAAACATTGTGGACCAGTTGCTCTCCCGCCAATTTGTTAAAAACTTTGCCGATATTTACCGCTTGAGCTTTTTACACCTGCTCAGCCTGGATAATTTTAAGGATAAAAAAGCCCAAAACCTGTTAGACGCTATTGAGGCCAGCAAACACCGCCCGCTCGCGCGGCTGTTATTTGCGCTGGGAATTGCGTTTGTGGGGGCCAAAACGGCGGAATTATTGGCAGACCGCTTTAGAACCATGGACGCGTTTTTACAAGCCGGGCCGGAAGAATTGCAAGCCATCCCGGAAGTGGGCGAAACGGTATCCCAAAGCGTGTACGATTTTACGCACGACCCGAAAGCCCTGGAACTGGTGGAAGATTTGCGCCGCGAGGGGCTCAATTTTACCCAACCCCAAAAACAGCTTTCCGCCAACATTTTTGAGGGAAAGACCCTTGTTTTTACCGGGGAACTGACCACCATGACCCGCACCCAGGCCGAACTGAAAGCCAAAGAATACGGCGCCAAAACCAGCGGGAGCGTTTCCAAAAAAACGGCCTATGTGGTGGCGGGGGCCGAGGCGGGCAGCAAGCTGAAAAAAGCGCAGGAACTGGGCGTACCCGTACTGACCGAACAGCAATTTTTAGATATGTTAAAATAGAGCGTCCTGCTCTATTTTTCCTTCCTTTTTCAAAGGGTTTTTATCCGCCTGGTTGCGGTATTCGCACCGCCGTCACGTTTAGGAATTTCCCTTTTTATTCTGTTGTTGTTGCCGTTTAATGCACCCCGAATTGCCGTCCGCAGGACAAACCTATTTTGAGCCGGGCGTTTTA
>UQFW01000015.1 GCA_900540405.1 Candidatus Avelusimicrobium faecicola
TTTTCTCCCCCTCTAATCTTCAAATTTACCGACAGCACATACACCTCTTTGGTTAAAATTTCCCGCCAATTATCCGGGAATTTTACAAAATCCTTAAACGTGGTCACCAGCGGCAGGCCGTTGCGCGTTTCTTCAAAGGTGCGCAGGTGGTCTTCGGTATAAAACTGGTGGTCCGGGAAACGCCACTTTTGCGCCAACGTCAGGCCCAAATTTTCCAACGTCTTTTCAAAGGTTTCCGGGTGCCCGAGCGCGCAAAAACAGGCTGCCTTCCCTTTTACCTCATCCAAACCCACTTTGCGGCTTTGGCAAATATCAAAATAATACTCCGGCTTGTGTTCGCTTTCCAAAATTTCCACGGTGTCGTTATATTCGCGGATTTTATCTTTGATGTCTTCCAGCTCGCGCGGGGTGGCTTGGTCACAATGGGTTAAAATAATTAACGCGGCCCGTTTTAACCCCTCCAACGGCTCGCGCAAGTTGCCGTACGGCAATAAATAGCCGTTGCCGAACGGATTTTTGGCATCCACCAAAATAATGTTGGCATCGCGTTTTAAGCGGTGGTGTTGCAGGCCGTCGTCTAACAGTACAATCTGGCTTTTGAACCGCCGCAACGCTTCCGTTGCCGCCAGCGCGCGGTCCGCCGCTATCACCACCGGCACTTTGTACTGGCTCAAAACGCGGCTCATCATAAAAGGTTCATCCCCCGCCATGCGCCAATCGGCATCCGGGTTATCAAAAAGGACTACCGCCTCTTTGCTTTTTTGCTGGCGTTTATACCCGCGGGAAACAATCGCCACGCGCATCCCTTTTTTAGCCAGTAAGGTAGCCGCCAATAAAACCGCCGTGGTTTTGCCGGTTCCGCCCGCCGTAATGTTGCCAATGCACACCACGCGGCCGTTTACGCTCTTTACGGTTTTCCAACCGTTTTGATAGGCCAAACGGTCCAACCAACCGGCCCACCCATACAGTTTACTGGCCGCCAACAGCACCCAACGCCCCGGCGCACAAGCCATTAATTTTTCTTTTAATGCTAATAAATCCATATTTATTAAAACCTCGTTTGATAGTGAATAAGTATATTTTACCATTTCTGGGGCAGTTGTTCCTGCGGCAAGTTTATTCCCCCACGGCAAAATTGCTATAATGGGATATGCGTTTCCAAAAGACACCTTTACACTACATCCAATACCTGGGTTTGAAAACCGCTTGCGCCATGTTGCGCTTGCTCCCTTATACTTGGGCCGTGGCGGCGGGGCGGTTTGCTACCGGCTCCGTGCGCTTTATAATGCCCAAACGCTTTAAGCGTTCTATGTATGACATTCAGCGCGCTTTCCCCCAAAAAACCCCGCAGGAAGTTTTTGCCATTGCGTTAGAATCCTGGCGCAATATGGGCGGCATTTTGGCGGAGTTTGTGCAATTAACCGCCATGACGCCGGAAAAATTCAAAAAATATGTAGCCGTGACCGGCATAGAAAAAATGCTGGAAGCCCAACGCAACAAACAAGGCGGCATTATACACATCGGCCACTTTACCAACTGGGAAGCCTTTGGCCTGGCCGGCGCCGTATGGGGCATAGATAAAGCCGTGCTGGCCCAGCGGGTAGATAACCCTTATGTAGACGAAGAAACCAACCGCCTGCGCAACATTTTTACCGGGCGCACCTTTTACAGCAATCACGAAGACAACCCCTTTTTTGCCTGTATGCGTTGGCTTAAAAAGGGCAAATTATTGGGGATTTTAATTGACCAAAACGCTTCTTCCAGCGAGCTTTGGATTCCTTTTATGGGCCGTATAGCGGCATTTTCCCCCATTACGGCGCTACTGTCTATTAAAATGCAAGTGCCGGTTTTCCCGGTGCAGGTAGTGCGCAAGCAGGGCAAAATTGTGTGTATCGTGCATGACCCGCTCACCCCGCCCAAAGAATACTCCCAGCAAAATATCCGCGCATTTACCAAAACACTGGTTAAATGCTACGAGGACTGGCTGAAAGAAGACCCCGGCTCCTGGCTGTGGGCGCACAACCGTTGGAAACGCGAGGCCGAGGGCGAAAAATACTTACAGGAACACCCCGATGAAAGATAAAATAAAAGCTGTTTTTTTTGACAGGGACGGCACTTTAATCCACGAAAAGCCCGGCACTTATTTAAGTGACCCCGCCAAAGTGCGCCCTTATAAAACCGCCGCGCCCGCCCTAGCCAAACTGGCTAAACTGGGCTACACTTTTTTTATAGTTTCCAACCAATCCGGCATTAGGCGCGGTTATTTTACCGCCAAAGAGGTGGACGCTTGCCACGCCCGCTTAAAAACCTTATTAAAACCGGCCGTCATCCGGGAAATCGTCTACTGCCCGCACGGGCCGGACGACCATTGTGCTTGCCGCAAACCGGGTACTTTACTGGGCGAAAAGCTCATTCAAAAATATCAGGTAGATGTGGCGCGCTCCTATATGGTGGGCGATAAAAAAGCGGATGTGCTTTTCGGGCAGGCGCTGGGGCTTAAAACTATTTTAATGACCACCGCCAACGGCAAACACCATTTGCAAAAATACCCGGATTTACACCCCAACAAAGTGGCCAATAACTTACTAAATGCCGCTAAATTTATAGAAAAGGACTCCCTCCATGAATAAACCCGGGTTGGCGTTTTTGGTGCTTTTACTGGTAGCCGGGTGTAAAACCGCTCCCACAAATAAAACACCATCCCCAACGCCTGCCGGGCAAGCCGCGCAAGTCACCCAAACGCAAGCGGTTTCCCACGCGGCCAAAGCGGTAGAGCCGCCCGCCGCCCAGGCGCAAACCTCCGCCACGCTTAAACGGGCTGAAAAGGGCTCCCCCCATACCGGGGCCGCACAAAACACGCCGGAGCAAGCCACGCCCACGCCTCTGCCGCAAAACGCCGCACAGCCGCGAGAAACGCCCGCGCCCGCCGAGCCCGCCAAATATACGGTGCCCGCCGGGGCGCAGTTGCCGGCCGATTCCCCCGTTTTTGAAGAAGAAGATTTAATTTCCACGTCCGGCCGGATGTTAAACCCTTATGCGTACCAACAGCCGGATATTTCCGCCAAAACCGGCGCACCGTGGGACGGCGAACAATTAAAATACGGCCTGTATTACTCCTTTGTAAAAGCAGGCACGGCCTATATACGCAACCGGGGGCTGGTGGATATTGGCGGCCGCCCGGCGTATTTAATACAAACCACCGCTTTTTCCGCCAGTGTGATTGACGCCTTTTTCAAGGTGCGCGACATCAACCAATCCTGGTTGGATGCGCAAACTTTTTACTCCCGCGGCTACGGCCAAAGCGTGCGCGAAGGCAATTACAAGCGCGACGAATGGGTTATTTTTGACCCCGCTAACCGCCGCTATTACGGACAAATTCAAAAGAAAGAAGCCCCGCGGGAAATTTCCGGCACGTTGGAAACGGATGTGACCGATTTTTTAACTGCGCTTTATTATGTGCGCGCCCAAAAATTAGAGCCGGGCAAAGATATTGTGTTTGATATTATCAACCGGGAAAAACAATACCCGCTTATTGTAAAAGTACACGGGCGGGAGCGCGTAAAAACCCCGGCAGGCCATTTTGATTGTATTAAGGTGGAGCCGCAACTACGCGGGGAAGGCATTTTTGTAGCCAAAGGCAAGAGCTTAACCGTCTGGCTGACGGATGATGCGTACCGTATGCCCGTAAAAATGAAAACGGAAGTATTTATAGGCAGTGTATCGGCCACCTTGTTAGAATACAAAAGAATGTAAACCACCCCTTAAATATTTTATAATGGGATATACACAGGAGATGTTTTATTATGACTAATGTACCCGTCAAAAGATTAAAAGAAATTTTGCACGCCTTTAACGGCAAGCAAATTGTTGTAGTAGGCGATATTATGTTGGACCATTTTATTAAAGGCGACGTGACGCGCATTTCGCCGGAAGCCCCGGTGCCGGTAGTGGCCGTAAAAAAGGAATTTTTTGTGGCCGGCGGTGCGGGCAACGTGGCGGTAAACCTTTCCGCCTTGGGGGCCAAGCCGGTGTTGGTTTCCGTAGTAGGCGACGATTTAGGCGGCGAAATGCTAAAAGGTTTCTTGCGGGATAAAAATGTAGACCTGCGCGGCGTGGCCGAAGACCCCAACCGCCCCACCACCCAAAAAGTGCGCGTGATGGCGGAACAACAGCAAATCGTGCGCTTTGACCGCGAAAGCAAAAAAACGGTGGATTCCGGCGTAGGCGCCCAATGTATGGAAAGTTTCAAGGCCGCCTTAAAAACCGCCAAAGGCGTTGTCCTTTCCGACTACGGCAAAGGCATGCTCAGTGACCATAACATCCAGGATATTATTTCCCTCTGCCGCAAAAAAAATATCCCGGTGTGCGTGGACCCCAAAATTGACAATTTCAAAAAATACAAACACATTACTTGTATGACCCCCAACACCAAAGAAGCCTGGGAAGGCGTGGGCGAATCCCCCCGCTCCGGCGAAGAAGCCATTACGGAGTTGGGCCAAAAAATCTTAAAAATGCTGGATGCGGATTCCATTTTAATTACCCGCAGTGCCGACGGGATGAGTCTGTTTGAAAAAGGCAAAAAATTCCCCTCCACCGTTAAAGCCACCGCGCGCGAAGTGTTTGACGTGACGGGCGCCGGGGATACGGTTATATCCGTATTAACCTTGGCCTTGGCGTCTGGTGCTACACTTGAGGAAGCGGCGGTGCTTTCCAACTTTGCGGCGGGCATTGTGGTTGGCAAATCCGGCACCGCTACCACCACCATAGAAGAAATTGAAGGGGTGCTGGCATGAGCGACGTTTTAATAGCCGTTCCGGCGCGCTACGGCTCCTCCCGCCTGCCCGGCAAAATTGTAAAAATACTGGCGGGCAAGCCGGTTATCCAGCGCACTTATGAAAAATGCTTACAGGCCGCCGTGGGGGATGTGATTATTGCCACGGAAGCCCAAATTGTGGCGGACACCTGCGCCCGGTTTGGGGCCAAAGCCATTTTGACCAGCGCCGCCTGCCAAAGCGGTACGGACCGCATTTACGAGGCCGCCCAAGGCCGTACGGAACAATTTATTATCAATGTGCAAGGGGACGAGCCGTTCATAGACCCCGCCACCATTGTAAAAATCGTCCACTTATTAAAGAGTGACCCCGCCTGCGATATTGCCACGGCGGTTATTGCCACGACGGACGATAAAATCATTGATAACCCCAACTGCGTAAAAGCCGTGCTGACGGCGGACAAGCGGGCGTTGTATTTTTCCCGCTCCCGCGTGCCGTACAAACGCCAGCCGGACGAGGCGGCCTTAAAAGCCCCGTATTGGAAGCACTGCGGCATTTACGGCTACCGCCGCGCGGCGTTGGAAAAATTTGTCCACCTGCCGGTAAGTCCGCTAGAAAAACTGGAAAAACTGGAACAGTTGCGCGCGCTGGAGGCAGGGCTCTGCATTAAATGTGTGGAAATCCAACCCTCCGGCCCGGCCATTGATACGGAGGCGGACTTAAAAGCGGCCGAAGACTATTTGAAACAGCATGAATAACAGGGGCTCCCGCCTGGCGGGGGCTTCCCTCTTTTAAGTGCCCGGCACCCGGTGCCGAAACCGATTTTTTTATTTCAGCAAGGAGATGAACATGAGTAAATTTATTATTATTACCGGCGGGGTAGTCAGCTCACTGGGTAAAGGGATTTCCGGGGCCAGTATCGGCAAACTTTTACAGCTAAACGGCTTAAAAGTAAATATGATTAAGTGTGACCCGTATATTAACGTGGACCCCGGCACCATGAGCCCTTACCAACACGGGGAAGTGTTTGTCACTACCGACGGCGCAGAGGCCGATTTGGACTTGGGCCATTACGAACGCTTTTTAGATGTAAATATGACCCGCGCCAACACCAACACCGCCGGGAGCATTTATCAAACGGTGATTGATAAAGAACGCCGCGGCGAATACTTGGGCGCCACGGTGCAGGTCATCCCGCATATTACCAACGAAATCAAGCGCCGCTTTACCGCGTTTGAAAACGAAGTAGACGTTTCCATTATAGAAATAGGCGGTACGGTGGGCGATATTGAATCCCTGCCGTTCTTGGAAGCGGCCCGCCAACTGCGTTTGGAAAAAGGCCCCAAAAACGTCATTTGCGTACACGTCACGTTAGTCCCCTATATTGCCGTGGCGCAAGAGCTTAAAACCAAACCCACGCAACACTCCGTCAACAAACTGCGGGAAGTGGGTATTGAGCCCAGTATGCTTATTTGCCGCACCGAAAAACCCCTCTCCCTGCATTTGCGGGAGAAAATTTCCCTCTTTTGCAGTGTGCCCACGCAGGCGGTTATTGAATGTGCGGACGCCAAATCCATCTACCACGTGCCGGAAAATTTTTACAAGCAAAAAGTGGACGAGCAAATTATTGACCTGTTGGGCCTGACCCCCAAACAAAAAGTGGACCCCAAATGGTTTGAATTTTTTGATAAAGCCATGACCCCCTCCAAAAGCGTTAAAATTGCCGTGGCCGGGAAATATTCCGAATTGCAAGATGCCTATAAATCCATTAGCGAGGCCCTGCGCCACGCCGGTATGAATAATGATGCCAAAGTGGAAATTGTTTTTGTAAATACGGAAAAAGACAACGTGGAAGAAAAATTAAAAACCGCCGACGGCATTTTAATCCCGGGCGGATTTGGCGGGCGCGGCGTGGACGGCAAAATTGCCACCATTAAATACGCGCGCGAACACAAAATTCCTTTTTTGGGTATCTGCCTGGGGATGCAATGCACCGTTATAGAAGCGGCCCGCAACCTGTGCGGCCTGCACGACGCCAACTCTACCGAGTTTGACCCCACCACCAAAGACCCGGTGGTAGACTTAACCCCCCAACAAAAAAACGTGGTTTATAAAGGCGGCACCATGCGCCTGGGCAACTACACGGCCGATTTGGAAGAAGGCTCCCTGGCGCGCAAGCTGTACGGCAAAGACCAAATTGTGGAACGCCACCGCCACCGCTACGAGTTCAACCCTGCCTATGTAAAACAACTGCGCGACGCGGGGCTGAAAGTATCCGGCTGGCACGAGGGCGTTTTGCCGGAAATTGTGGAACGCACCGACCACCCCTACTTTATTGCCGTACAATTCCACCCGGAATTTGGCTCCCGTCCGCTCCGCCCGCACCCGTTATTTGACGGCCTGGTAAAAGCGGGCTTAAAAAGAAAAGAAAATAAATAAGCCGACGTATTTTTTACGATAGGGCGGAGCTGGGAAACCGGCCCCGCCCTTTTATTTGGGCGCGCAATTAAAAACCTTTTTTACAGGCCCGCCGGGGAATTTTACGCGCCTGCGTGAGGGCCGTTTTATTTGGCGGCACCGCTTGAGGGCGCTTGATTTTACGCTCCCGCCGGAGAATTTTACGCTCTCGCCGGGGCCGCTTTATCCGGCGGGCCCGGCACCTTTTTCCCCCCAATAAATAATTTTTATAAAATACTTGCTTTTTTAGTTTAAGTTTACTATCATATATACCGTTGTTTTACAAGCATACATAAATTTTGTATAATTTTTATGTAAGGAATTTCTCCTGTGCAATTACAGACGCAGACAGATTTTTAATAAAGGAGAAGGAAAAACAATGAAAAAGATGCACAGCCTGCTGGAAACCTTGGCCAGAGCCTTGGTAAAAGTGGGCGAAAACGTAAGCGGTGCGAACTATATAGTTGGCCGCTAACCCAAAAGTAAGCAGTTTGAAGCCGGTTTAGACATACGCCGGCGGACAGGTGAGAAGAATTTTCTTCCCCCTGTCTAAAACAGCCGAACCGGGCCCTAAAAAGCCCCACACTTTCAAAATGATTACGCCGCTACCCTACCGGGTGCGGTTTTTTTGCGCCATACAAACGGTAAACACAACGCCGCACGCATTGGGGCCCCCTTTACTCACGCCGTATTTACCCACGCCGCTTTTTACCCGCCACCTTATCCACGCCACAGCTTTTATCCGCGCCGCCTTACCCGCATTTAGCCATAAAAAAACCGCCCGGGCAAACACCCAAGCGGTTTATCAAAATCCACGTCCGTTTACGGCTTTTTGCAGCTGGTTCCGGTACAGTTGGTAAAACCGGCGCTGATACAAAAATCCGTATTTCCGTTGCATTGGTCTTTTAGTTTCACAGGGCTCGTGCCGCAATCAATCGGCACCACTAGCGTATAGGCTTCCCCGCCCAAACGCTCCACATTTATATTGGAGCCGTCCCGGGTTAATTTGAACCGCCCGGTTATCTCCAAGTAGTCCTCATTTATTGTATAACCGGTTGCATCAATATCTAACATGGTCCACGGGGTATCAAACGTGCCGCAACTGTTTTCGCGTTCCCAATCGGCACGCGCCAACGCCTGCCCGATTTGGTGCGCCATATTGAGCCCTTCCGTCAGTTTAGCACGTTCCACCGTGCGCCTATACCCGCCCAACCCAATGGCGGCAATAATTGCAATAATCACTACAACGGCCATTAACTCGGCCAATGTAAAGCCTTTTTTCATAAAATCCCCTTAAATTGGAATATATAAACTATTATACTCTTTTTTAACGCGCTTTCAAGCGCCGGTGCGGGGCGGTTTCTATTGAATATTTGTAAAAAAACCGATATACTATAACCATAGTAAAAGGAGAATGTATGAAAAACAACGGTTTTACCCTTATTGAAATGTTAGCCGTCGTGCTGATTATTGCCATGTTGGTTTCCGTAGCGTTGCCTAAATACAAACGCTCGGTAGTGCGCGCGGAAGCCATGGAGGCTTTAACCAATTTAAGAACGCTGCAGGATTCCGCCTTGCGCGCCAAGGCCGCCCGCCCCGACCGTTCCACCCCCAGAAAACTGAACGATTTGGATGTGGATTTATTTGATGCGACGGATGCGGAAAGTGACACCTTTACCTTTGGGCGCTACACCTACACCCTGGGGGCTGATTCTATTTCCGCCACTAAAATCGGCAGAGATGCGTACAGCTTTTATGCCTATTACCCGAATTTAAGCGGCCTGGGCGGCGAAATTACCTGCTCCGCCCCGGAAGACCTTGTTTGGCTTTGCGAAGGGCTCTGCCGGGAAGGGGCCGACGGTTGTGTAATGAAAAACGGCCAATATGTAATTAACTAAAGTTGCTGTTTGATTTTTACCAACGCCCCGCAAAGGGGCGTTTTTTATGGGCGGAAAGGGGTTTGTAAAAACAAAAAAGCCGGGCCGAGCAGATTGTCTTTTTCATTTTACTCATAAAAAAACCACGCTCGCGCGTGGTTTCCAAATGGCTCGCCCTGAAGGACTCGGCTTCCGGTCGTTTTGTTGACTCAAAACGCCTGCAGCCCGGGCTCGCGGTTTTTGCCTTACGCACAGCGGTACCTTTTTATGGTGCGTAAACAAAAACATCGCTCCGCCTTTCTCGTCCCTACGCAAGCAACGCAGGTTGCTTGCTCAGGGCGCGCAATAATAAAAATTCCCTTTTACACATAAAAAAACCACGCTTACGCGTGGTTTTCAAATGGCTCGCCCTGAAGGACTCGGCTTCCGGTCGTTTTGTTGACTCAAAACGCCTGCAGCCCGGGCTCGCGGTTTTTGCCTTACGCACAGCGGTACCTTTTTATAGTGCGTAAACAAAAACATCGCTCCGCACTAACCGTCCTTACGCAAGCATGGCGGCCCGCAGGGTCAGGTTGCTTGTTCAGGGCGCGCAGATAACAAAAATTCCCTTTTACTCATAAAAAAACCACGCTTGCGCGTGGTTTTCAAATGGCTCGCCCTGAAGGACTCGAACCTTCAACCTACCGGTTAACAGCCGGTCGCTCCACCATTGAGCTAAGGGCGAATAAATCTTTTTAATACTGCCTGTCCTTGACTACCTAAATAGTATAACAAATTTTTTTAATACTGTAAATCTTTTTTATTGGGTAGCGGTGGCCGTCCAAAAATCCCGTTTTTCACGGCCGAACAAGCTGACAAATATTAGTATAGCAAATATTGCGGCTACTGTACAGAGGGTAAAATTTAAGCCCCATTTGTCTATACAGGCGGACACGCCCAGCACGCATAAACTTTCCACCGTATAAGTAGCGGTGGCAAATACGCCCAGCATTTTGCCGCGTAATTCTACCGGGGTGCGCAGTAAAATAATGCTAATCATCATGGCGCCAAACGCCCCAAACGGCACGCCGCACAACACGGTGGCCGCCAATACTGCCGCTTTCGGCAAGGGAAACAACAACACCAAAACGGACAACAAATACCCCACATAATTAAACGTAAGCAGGGCGAAAAACTTAAACCGCCGCGCGGCCGACGCAAACGCCAACGCGCCGATAAACGCCCCCAAGCCAAACGCCCCGCCCAACAGCCCCAAATACAGGGAACTAAAACCATGCTCGTAAATATAAGTAGGCAGGATAATCAACTCCCACGCCTGCCCCAACAAAAAAGTAGGAAGCGTAAACAAGATACTTTCCAAAATAATTTTGTCCTTACGCACATACGCCAGGGTTTCCCGGTAAGAAACCGCCGGCTTTAGCACGCGCGGCTTGCGGTTGGTAAACACCAGCAAACACAAAAGCACAATCACCGCGCAAAAAGCCGCGCACATCACCCACGCGCTAAACAACCCCGCCCAGGCAATTACCGCACCGCACAAAAGCGGCCCGGCTACGGACATAATGCCGTCCATGGCTTCAATCAGGCCGGAAGTTTTGGATAGCGGCTCCCCCGCATAGCGCGAAAACGTGGGAGACAGAGCCGTGCGCGCCATTTCCCCCGGCGCATCAAACACAGAACTGGCAAAAACCAATAGCCCGATAAGCCACGTTTCCGCCCGGTCCACCCCCACCAATACGGCAATAAACCCAATCAGCACCAGCTGGGAAACTTCGCACACAAACATGGTTTTGGAGCGGCCGAACTTGTCTATTACCTGCCCGCCGAAAACGGAAGAAAATATATTAGGCAGTAAAGCGCAAAAGCCCACCACCCCGGTCCACCACACGCTTCCGGTGGTGCTTAACACATACCAAGGCAGTAAAATTTGCATAAACTGGTTGGTCAGCGAGGAGAACGCCTCCGTCGTTAAAATCAGTTTCCAAGGGGTCTTGTTGGCTTTTTTAGTTAATAATAACATAGTGAATCTCTCTTAAAAATTATATAAAATGATGGTAAGGAAGTGATAAGTTATGGCAGAATACAAAGATTACTATAAAATTTTAGGCGTGGGCAAAACAGCCACAGACGCCGAAATTAAAAAGGCATTCAAACAACAGGCCCGCAAATGCCACCCGGATTTACACCCGGAAGCGGAAAAGGCAAAATGGACGGAAAAGTTTAAGGATTTGAACGAAGCATACACCGTGCTTTCGGACAAACAAAAACGCACCATTTATGACCAAGTGGGCCAAGAAGGCTACCAAAATTATGCGCGCGGCGGCGGGGCTTCCCGCAGTAGCGCCGGCGCGAATCCGTATCAGCAGTACCAACAATACGGCAATTTCGGCGGCGGACAAACCAGCTATAACTTTAGCTCTAACGGTGCCGGATTTGACGGAGGAGGGTTTAGTGACTTCTTCCAAAGCATTTTCGGCAACCTAGGCGGTATGGGCGGCATGGGCGGTATGAGCGGACGCGGCTTTGGCGGTTTCGGCCAGAACTTCGGGCGCAGTGCGGCCGCCGGGGTGCAATCGGGTGATGTGGAAGCCGAACTGGCCCTGAATTTGGAAGAAGCCCACCGCGGCGGAAATATGCAGCTTACACTGCCCAGCGGCCGGAATGTGACGGTCAAGTTTCCCGCCGGAATAAGCGAAGGCAAAAAAATCAAACTAAAAGGCATGGGCAACCCCACCGCCAACGGGAATGGGGATTTGTACCTGATTATCAAAATCCGCCCGCATGCGCAGTTTAGGCTGGAGGGCGAAGATTTACAGGTGCCCGTAATTATTATGCCGTGGACGGCGGCTTTGGGCGGTACCATTTATGTACCCACGTTGGACGGCCCCGTGAAAGTAAAAGTACCCGCCGGCACACACAGCGGCAAAAAATTAAAATTAAGCGGCAAGGGGTTGAGCGCCAAAGGCAACTTATACGTCACGCTGACCATAGACGTACCCCGCACCCTGACCAAAGAGCAAAAAGACTTGTTTAGCAAGTTGGCGGCTCTCGGGTAAAATATTTAACCGCCGGAGTTTTTGCTCCGGCGGTATTTTTTTATAAGGAGCTTTACAATATGACAGAAATTACCTGCACGTACACCGGCGACAGCGAAACCGCGCTCGTCCACGGCCCGACCGGCACCACCTTAAAAACCGATTTACCGCCCGATAACGGCGGCAAGGGGCGCTGTTTTTCCCCCACCGATTTACTGGCCGCCGCCTTTGCCTCTTGCACTTTAACCATTATGGGCAAAATGGCCGCCGCCCGCGGGGATGATTTTACAGGCGCGCATTTATCCATACAAAAAATTATGGCCGCCAACCCGCGCCGCGTGGGCGAATTTGTGCTGGAAATTACTTTCCCCGCGCACTTTACGCAAGAACAGAAAAAGTTTTATCTGTCTGCCGTAAACGCCTGCCCGGTGCATCAGACTTTAAGTAAAGACGTCAAATTAACGGTCCGCGTTTTATAGTGCAAAAACCACCGGCACAAACCGGGCATAAACTGTTAGTATATACATGGAGGGTAAAATTATGGCTATACAAATAACATTGGGAAACAACTTACAAACCACCGCCCGCTTGGAAGGGCACACCGCCGCCGTAAAAACGGCGTATTTTGACCCGCGCGAAGATATGCAACCGGGGGAACTGCTCGCCAGTGCGCTGGGGGCCTGTATGCTTACCATGGTAGGCTACGCCGCCCAAAAACGCGGGGACGATGTTTCCGGCACGCAACTGACGGTAGAACCTGTTTTCGGGGGTACTCCGCGCCGCGTGACGGAAATAAAACTGACGTTTGCTTATCCGGCAAACTTCACGCAACCCCAAAAGGATTTATACACCAAAACGGCGCAAACCTGCCCGGTGCATAACTCCCTGCGGGAAGACATCCAATATACAATAGAAGTAAAATAAACGAACCGCTCCGCGCCGCATTTTACCGGGCGCGGAGTTTTTTTGCCCTGTTTAGCACTCCCCACCTGCGCGCAGGATTTATTATAATAAAAGTATGTCTAGCATTAACTGGAAAGAAATTTTCTGCCAACTGAAAGACTTTATTAAAATGTCTGTCAAAAAGTACACGCTGTTTGTTTTGCGTTTATCCCCCCACCAAAACTTACTGCAGGGGATTGTGATGTATACTTTTTTGGGGTGGATTGCGCTGTCACTCCCGTTTATGAAAACCCAAAGCGTGGGGTGGCTGGATAACCTTTTTACCGCCGCTTCCGCCGCGTCTACCACCGGGCTTACCAGCGTAAACTTTGCCGATTCTTACTCCTTTTTGGGTAAACTGGTGGTTTTGTTTATGATTCAGGTGGGCGGGCTTGGCTATATGACCATGTCCTCCTTTTTGTATTTATCCACGTCGCGCCGCTTGCGCCCCCACCAAAAAGAGGTGCTGACGGCGGAATTTTCCCTACCGCAAACGCTGGATTTGCACGATTTTTTACGCGCCGCTATGATTTTTACCGCCGTGGTGGAAAGCGTGGGTGCGGTGCTGTTATTCAACTATTTTATGCACCACGATTTTGGCATTTTTCAAGCGGCTTGGTACAGTATTTTCCATAGCGTATCGGCCTTTTGTACGGCCGGGTTCAGCCTGTGGAGCGATAGTTTAACCGGCTTTTATGACAGCAAAACCGTAAACATTATTATCATGGGGCTATCTTTAGCGGGCTCCATGGGGTTTATTGTGGTGACGGATATTTTTAATTGGGTGACGCGCCGCGCCAAAGAAATTTCCTACACCACCAAAATTATCGTTCTGGCTACCACGGTGCTGTTGGCGTTCGGCTCCTTAATCGTGTTTATTACCAACCCGGAAATGAACCTGTGGGAATCGGTCTTTCAATGTACGGCGGCTATGACGACCTCCGGGTTTAATACGGTCAGTATTAGTTCCATGTCGTCGTGTTCCCTGCTTATTTTAGCTATGCTTATGAGTATCGGCGGTGCGCCGTCCGGCACCGGGGGCGGTATTAAGTGTACGGCCGTCACCAGTGTATTTGCCATTTTATACAGCCAGCTAATGGGATATAAACACATTTCTTTTTTGGGGCGTAGAATCCCCCTGCGGCGCATTTATTTGGCAACGTCTACCTTTATTTTTTATGCCATTTTGCTGTTTATCTGCCTGTTCTGGCTTTCTTTTACCGAGGAAGGCAAGCCGTTCCTAAACCTGGTTTTTGAAGCCGCCGCCGCCCTGGGCACCGCCGGTATGACGATGGACTTTACCCCCCAGTTAAGCGCGTGGGGCAAAGGGATTATCATTATCGCCATGATTATCGGCCGCGTAGGGGTAATTACCTTTGGCCTGGCATTACTGGACATTGGGGATGATGACGACGACGCGCCCGAGCCCACCCGCAAGGCAGACCTTGCCATTTAGGCCAAAAACGGATATTTTGTAAAATATAACTATGAAATTCTTTTTAATCAGCTTGGGTTGCCCCAAAAATTTAACCAATAGCGAGGAATTTTCCGCCCGCTTGCTGGCCCACGGCCACCAATTAGTGTTCACCCCGCAAGAGGCGGACACCGTCATCATTAACACATGCGGGTTTATATCTTCCGCCGTAAAAGAAGGCACGGCGGAAATCCGCCACGCGCTGGAACTCAAACGCCAAGGCGTTATCAAGCGCGTAGCCGTGACGGGCTGTATGGTGGACCGCTACCGCGAGCAAATGGCAAAGGACTTTCCGGAAGCCGATACCGTTTTTTCTATTGCCGCGCAAGACCATGTGGAAGATTTAATCGGGCAAGACGGCTTATTTTTGGAATCCCTGGCCAATGCGTTGTATATCCCCGAATATAAAATGACGCTCACCGCCACCCACACCGCCTACTTAAAAATTGCCGACGGTTGCAACTACCGCTGTGCGTATTGCACCATTCCGTTTATCCGCGGGGCGTACCGCTCCAAACCCATGGAGCAAATTGTGCAGGAAGCGCGCCTGCTTACGCAAAACGGGGTAAAAGAAATTTCTTTAATTGCGCAGGATACCACTTCTTACGGGATAGATTTATATAAAAAGCCGTCTTTGACGGACCTGCTTAAAAAACTGCTTAAAATACGCGGTTTGGGGCGGCTTCGCATTATGTACGCCTACCCCAATTTAGTCACGCAGGAACTGGCGGATTTAATGGCGGGCGAAGAACAGATTTTCCATTATTTGGATATTCCGCTCCAACATATTGCCGACCCGGTACTCAAAAATATGAACCGCCAATGCGACGGCAAAAAAATTAAAGACACGCTGGATATGCTCAAAAAAACGGTGCCGGATATTTCACTACGGACCAACTTTATTGTGGGGTTTCCGCAAGAAACGCAAAAAGATTTTAACGAGCTTAAAAAATTCGTGCGCGAGTATGAATTTGACAATATGGGCGTGTTTGAATACTTCCGCGAAAAGGGCACCCCGGCCTACGAAATGAAGCAAATTCCGGCGGCGGTAAAACACCAGCGCGCCCGGGAATTGGAAGAAACCCAAAGCCGCGTGATTGATAAAATCAACAAGCGCCTGGTGGGCGCGGAAATGGAAGTAATTGCCGACGGAGCGGACTTCGGCCGCACCTACAAAGATGCGCCGGATATTGACGGCAAAGTGACGTTTACAAAACCTGTTCCCCCCGGTTGCATTTTTTACGGCCGCGTGGTGGCCGCCCAAGGCTACGAGCGGGAAATAGAGCCGCTGAAAATTATTAAAAAATAACCGTTGCTCAAGGTTTACCAAATAAAAACGCCCCGGCCCGAACCGGGGTATTTTTTATTTTTTTACCGCACCCGGGCGCAAATCTTTTTCAGCCCCGGGCGCAAATCTTTTTCAGCCCCGGGCGCAACCTTTTTTTGGCACTGGGAACAAACATTTTTCGCCGCGCCCCGGCACTTTTACAATGCGCCCGCACGCCGTTTTCAGCAAGCATGCCCCCTTTATTAAACGCCGGATAAAAGCAGTAGGCGGGCCCCCAAAGGCCCGCCCTAAATCCGTTCAAACGCCTATATATTTTTTGCGCTACAAGTACGGTTGAATGGCTTTATGCACGCGCTCGGCCACCACCTCATACCCGGCGGCGTTGGGGTGGATAGGGTCCGCCTTGAACTTATTTTTTGTAAAAATGCCGTCTAAAATACCGGGCACAAACACCGCGCCTTTTTCCGCCGCAATTTGTTTGTAAATTTTGGTATAGGGCCGCATACCCGCATATCCGCCGGTATCCACTACCACGGCTACCGCGCCCGCCGCCTGCACGTCGTCCACCATTTGGCGCACGGCCGCTTCGGTCTGTGTGATAGGCACGCCGCGCATAAAATCATTTCCGCCAAATTCTATCAGCACCATATACGGGCGCTGTTCTAGCACCTGGGCCAGGCGCGCCGGAGCCGCCGCGGCGGTATCCCCGGGCAAACCCATATTAATTACCGGGCGGCTGATTTTGCGCCCCAAAAGCGCCGGGTAAGATTTTTCCCTCCCGGCCCCGGTGCCCGCCGTTAAACTATCCCCAAACACCACCACCGGGCCAAACGCATTATGCACGTTTTTTATTTCCGGCGCGGACGGGCGGAGCCACCAAACAAGCACACCCAAAACCAGTAAAATAATGAAAATTTTTCTCATAAAATTATTATAAAAAATTTTTACCGTTATAGAACCGCTTGACTTTTTGCGCCTTTATTATAAAATAAAAGTATGAGCAAACCGACGACAAAAGAAATCCAAGCCGCATTATTGGACGCCGCGCAACAAGCGCGGGAGAATTCTTACTCGCCGTATTCCCACTTTAAGGTGGGGGCGGCCGTGTTCACGCGCCAAGGACATATCTTTACCGGCACGAACATTGAAAACGCTTCCTATGGCTTAACCGTGTGCGCGGAACGCAACGCCACGTTTGCCGCCGTAGGGGCAGGAGAAAAAGACATAGTGGCACTGGCCCTGGTCACCCAAAAACTGCCGGGGGCAAAGGTAAACTCCCCCTGTGGGGCTTGCCGCCAGGTGCTAGCGGAATTTATGCCGCCCAACGCGCCGATTTATATGGCCGTATTGGAGGGTAAAAAACGCACGGTTGTCACTAAAAAACTAAAGGATTTAATCCCATTAGCTTTTAATTTATCTTAACCGTAAAGGCGCGGCTTTACGGCGGCGCCTTTTTTTTGTCTGTTTGGGAAACACTGGGGGAACTATGCAACACACCACATACAAAGGCTTAAACGCTTTTTATTTGGAAACCGACGCTCTGCGCCTTACTTTCTTGCCGGATTACGCCTGCAAATTGGCTAGTCTGGTAAAAAAACAAACCGGGCGGGAATTTTTATTCCAAAGCCCTAAAGCTACCCTTACTTTGCCCCACTACGGGGCCGCGTTCAGCGCGTACGATTCCAGCGGCTTTGACGAGGTACTCCCCTCCATAGATGCCTGCCCGTACCCGGACGGCCAATACCAAAATGTGCCGGTGCCGGACCACGGCGAAGTGTGGGCCATGAAGTGGAAATGGGAAGTTTCCCCCACCGGGCGGGAGCTGATGGCCTCCGTACGGAGCGAAAACTTCCCCTACACCTTTACCCGGCGCATTACGCTCAACCACAACGAAATTTCTTTTGATTATTCCGTCACCAATTTGGAAGAAGGCGGTTTTAAGTTTATTTGGACGCCGCACTGCCTGCTCAACTGTTCCCCGGCAACGCGGCTGTTAATTCCCCCCAATTTAACCCAGGTAATGACGGTGGAACACTCCACCCAACATTTAGGCCCGTGGGGCACCCTGCACACTTATCCGCTGACGACGGACGTACACGGCCAAAAGTTAGACCTTTCCGCCACCGAGCCCGCCAGCGCCAAAAATTGCGAAAAATTTTACTTTACGCAAAAAAACACCGCCGGGTGGTGCGGCATAGAACATACCGATAACGGCGACACCCTGCTCTATTCCTACAATGCGGATTTAGTGCCGTATCTGGGCGTATGGAAAACACAAGGCGGCTACCGCGGGGATTACAACCTGGCACTGGAGCCCTGCACCGGCGCGTATGACGATTTATATGTAGCAAATAAAATTAAAAAAGCGGCGGTAATTCCCCCGCTCGGGCAGTATAACTGGCAATTCAAAATGACCGTAAAATAGGGGTATTCTTATGGAACAAATGAACCAAATTGCACTGCGCAATAAATTTAACGAAGTTTTCAAAAAGACAAAAATGTATTTCTTCGCCCCCGGGCGGGTAAACTTAATCGGCGAACATACCGACTACAACGGCGGGCACGTTTTCCCGTGTGCGCTGTCGTTCGGTACGCACGCCGTACTGTGCAAGCGGGACGATAACACCGTGCGCCTGCACTCCTTAAACTTGCCCGAAAAAGGCATTATCACCGCGGAACTAGCGGACATCAAAAACCTGCCGCAAAACGATTGGGCCAACTATCCGCTGGGAGTGTTGGACGTTTTCCAACGCCGCGGACACCACATTCCCCAAGGGTTTGAAATGCTGTTTTGGGGCAACATTCCGGCGGGGGCGGGGCTGTCGTCGTCTGCTTCCATAGAGCTTGCCACCGCCGTAGCCTTAAACACGGCCTACGGCTTAAACATCCCGCAAATTGAACTGGTCAAAATGGCGCAAGAGGCCGAAAATAAATTTGTGGGCATGAACTGCGGCATTATGGACCAATTTGCCAGCGGTATGGGCAAAGAGGACAACGCCATTTTGCTGGATTGCAACACGCTGAAATATGAATATGTGCCGCTCAATTTGCGCGGGATTTCCATTGTTATTATCAACAGCAATAAAAAGCACTCCCTGGTCAACTCCGCCTATAACGAACGCCGCCAACAGTGCGAGCGCGCCCTCAAAGCCCTGCAACAAGAACTACCCGTCAAGGCCCTGGGAGAGCTGACCATTCCCCAATTTGAAGCCCACAAACATTTAATCCAAGACCCGGTGGAACAAAAACGCGCCAAACACGCCGTGTACGAAAACCAACGCACGTTGCAGGCGGCCCAATGCTTGCGCGCGGGAGAATTGGAAAAATTCGGCCATTTAATGAACGAGTCCCACATTTCCCTGCGGGACGATTACGAAGTAAGCTGCCCGGAACTGGACCTGATTGCCCAAACCGCGTGGGAGCAACCCGGCGTATTGGGGGCGCGCATTACCGGCGGCGGATTTGGCGGCAGTGCGGTGGCTTTGGTAAAAGATGAAAACATCAAAAACCTGATAGACACCGTTAGCGCCGTTTACACGCCCAAAACCGGCCTCAAGGCGGATTTTTATATTG
This sequence comes from Candidatus Avelusimicrobium faecicola, assembly GCA_900540405.1. Lineage (GTDB taxonomy): Bacteria > Elusimicrobiota > Elusimicrobia > Elusimicrobiales > Elusimicrobiaceae > Avelusimicrobium > Avelusimicrobium faecicola. Next base: position 19,419 of record UQFW01000015.1, read on the forward strand.
CCAATATCGGCGGGCCGGCGCGGCAAATTGAAAAAATTTATTAAGAGGAAACTTCCCATGAAAAACATTTTAGTAATCGGCGGGGCGGGCTATATCGGCTCCCACACCGTAAAAAGACTGGCCGCACAAGGCTATAACCCGGTGGTGTTTGATAACCTTTCCAAAGGGCACCGCGAGGCCGTGCAAAATTATCCCTTTGAACTGGGGGATTTGGGCGACAAAGCCCGCTTGCACGAGGTATTCCAAAAACATCAAATTGATGCCGTTATGCACTTTGCCGCGTTTATAGAAGTGGGCGAAAGCGTAAAAGAGCCGTCCAAATACTACCACAACAATGTGGCTAAAGTATTAAATTTGTTAGATGCCATGGTGGAAAACCACATCCGCTATTTTGTGTTTTCTTCCACCGCCGCCACGTTTGGGGAGCCTATCAAACCCAAAATAGACGAAACGCACCCGCAAAACCCCATTAACCCGTACGGCAACACCAAGCTGATGGTGGAAAAAATGTTGGCGGATTTTGATACCGCCTACGGCCTGAAAGCCACCGCTCTGCGCTACTTTAACGCCAGCGGTGCCGACGACAGCGGCGAAATCGGCGAATCCCACACGCCGGAAACGCATTTAATCCCCATTGTGTTGCAAGCGGCGGCGGGCAAACGGCCGTCTATCAAAATTTTCGGTACAGACTACCCCACGCCGGACGGCACCTGCGTACGCGACTATGTGCATGTGAACGACCTGGCAGACGCCCACATTTTAGCCTTGCAAAAAATGTTTAAGGATAACACCAGCGAACGCTTCAACCTGGGCAGCGGCAGCGGCTTTAGCGTGGCGGAACTGGTTAAAGAGGCCAAGCAAATTACCGGGGTGGATTTTACGGTAGAAACCGCCCCCCGCCGCGCGGGTGACCCGGCCATTTTGGTAGCGGACAGCACCAAAGCACAGCGCGTATTGGGGTGGAAACCCAAATACAACTTAACGCAAATCATCCAAACCGCGTGGAACTGGGAACAGCACCGCAAATACTAGGGGGCCTTATGAACATCAACCTGCTTATTGACCAATTAATTGCATACGCACTGGACCAAAAACTGTTGGCCCCGGCGGACGAAGTGTGGGCCGTCAACCAACTATTGGATATTTTGCACCTGACGGAATATACGCCGTCTGGCTTTAACGGCGCCACGCCAGAATATCCGTGCGAAATTCTAAAAAACATTTGTGATTGGGCCGCCCAACAAAAAGTAATCCCGCAAGATACCGTCACCCAACGGGATTTATTGGACACTAAATTAATGGGTGTTTTTGCCCGCAAACCCAGCGAAGTGGAAAACGAATTTTTTGCCCTGTGGAGCCAAAACCCCAAAAAAGCCACGGACAAATTTTACCATGACGCCCGCGCGTTGGATTACATCCGCACCGCGCGCGTAGCCAAAAACAAACGGTGGAAGGCCCGCACGCCGTACGGCACGCTGGATATTACTATCAACATGTCCAAGCCGGAAAAAGACCCCAAGGATATTGCCGCCGCCTTAAAAGCCGCGCCGTCCGGCTACCCCAAGTGCCTATTATGTAAAGAAAACGAAGGCTACGCCGGGCGCATTAATCACCCGGCCCGCCAAACCCTGCGCCTGATTGGGTTGGATTTACTAAAAGACCACAACCCGTGGTTTTTGCAGTATTCCCCCTATGAATACTACAACGAACATTGTATTTTCCTTTCCGGCAAGCACGAGCCTATGAAACTAACGCTAAACAGCTTCCGGCGTTTGTTGGCGTTTGTGGACGTTTTCCCCCATTATTTTATCGGTTCCAATGCGGATTTGCCCATTGTGGGCGGCTCCATTTTAACGCACGACCACTTCCAGGGCGGGCGCTACACGTTTGCTATGGAAAAAGCCCCGGTGGAACGCACGTTCAAAATAGCCAAATTCCCGCGCATTAAAGCCGGCGTTGTCAAATGGCCCATGAGCGTACTGCGCCTGAGCGGCCCTAAAAAAGAATTGGCCGAAGCCGCGGACTACCTCTTAAAAAAATGGCGCGCTTACAGTGATGAAACCGCCCAAATTTTGGCGAACACGCAAGGCACGCCCCACAACACGATTACGCCTATCGCCCGCCGCCGCGACAAAGCGTTTGAGTTAGACCTTGTCCTGCGCAACAACCGCACGACGGACGAATTCCCGCTGGGTATTTTCCACCCGCACGAGGACGTCCACCACATTAAAAAGGAAAATATCGGACTAATTGAAGTAATGGGCCTGGCCGTACTGCCCGCGCGGTTAAATAAAGAGTTAGCCGACCTGGGCGAGTGCCTCCTCCGGCAAGATTTACCCGCCATAGAAAAAAGCGACACACTCAAAAAGCACGCCGCGTGGGCGCGGGAAATGTTAAACAAATACACGTTTACCCCCCAAAATACGGCGGAAATTTTGCAAAAAGAGGTGGGTAAAATTTTTGCGCGCGTGCTGGAGTACGCGGGCGTATTTAAGCGCACGCCGGACGGCCAAGCCGCGCTAAACAGGTTTATCAAAAAACTGTAAAGCGCCAAAGCCGCCCTTTACCTGCGTGCGGCCCTTATATGATAAAAACCACCCCGGGCAAATAAAACGCCCGGGGTTTTTACCTCTAAAAATTCCCCAAGGCTTGACTTTTTGCCCCGCTATTTTATAGAACAAAATATAGAACAATAAAAAAGTAATAGGAGTTTTTATGAAAGCCCTGCACCCCACACAAGCCAAACTGTTGGAAATCCTAAAAAACAACATTACCGACCCGCTAACTATGGAAGAATTGGCCGACCGCCTGAACGTGGGCAGTAAAAGTGTGGTTTTCCACCACATTAAACAGTTGGAAAAAAAGGGCTTTCTCAAGCGCAACCCGGCCAACCCGCGGGATTATATGATTCTAAAAGACCCCGAACGCAACGTGGTGTACTTAAAAATGTACGGCATGGCCAAATGCGGCCCCGCCGGAACGATTTTGGACGGCACCCCCACCCGCGTGGTGCCGGTGGACCCCAGTATGGTGTACTTCCCGGTAGGGAAAGGATTTATGGTAGAGGCCAAGGGCGATTCCATGGAGCATTTAATTTCCCCCAAGGATTGGCTGATTGTGGAAACCAACCACCTGCCCAAAAATAAAGATGTGGTAGTTTGCGTAAATAATGGCGAAGTGCTTGTGAAACGCTTTAATAATGACGGCAAAAATGTTATTTTGCAATCCGAAAACCCCGCCTATGCTCCCATCGTGGCGGACCCGGCAACCTTTCATGTAGAAGGCATTGTGCGCAGTATCATTAAACGCAGCGTATAAGCGTTTTTACGACGAGGCCCGCCGGGCAAAAGCCGCGTTTGAAAAATTATTTTTTAACGCCCGGCACCGCAAAAAATCATTCCAAAAAAACAATTCTTTATTAAATTTTACGCAAAACTCTTCTCTTTTCCGCCGGAAAATGCTATGCTGAAAGTTCAAGCAGGTATATAACATGGAGGGAGTACTGTATGAGAATGATTGACCTGATTGCAAAAAAACGTGACGGAAAAACCCTAACGGCTGAAGAATTTGATTTCATCGCCCAAGGCGCAGCCAAAGGAACCGTGCCGGACTACCAACTGTCCGCTTTCTTAATGGCGTGCTTTTTGCGCCCGTTAAGTGATAAAGAAACCGCCCTTTTTACTAAAGCTATGGCGCACTCCGGCGGCCGGTTGGATTTTTCTGATGTAAAACTCCCCAAGACGGATAAACACTCCACGGGTGGCGTGGGCGACGGGATTTCCCTGGCGTTGGCCCCGCTGGTGGCGTGCGCGGGTGTAGCGGTGCCGATGATGTCCGGCCGTGGTTTGGGCCACACCGGCGGCACGTTGGATAAACTGGAATCTATGAAAAATTTTGAAGTGCGCGTGCCGGTTAAATCCATTCACCGCCAAATGCAAAAATTAGGCGTGTGTATGTTCGGCCAAACGCAGGACTTGGCCCCCGCCGATAAAAAACTCTACTCTTTGCGTGATGCGTCCTCTACCGTAGAAAGCCGCCCTTTAATTGTGGCCAGTATTCTTTCTAAAAAATATGCCGAGGGCGTGGACAGCCTGCTTATGGACGTTAAATACGGCTCCGGCGCGTTTATGAAAAAGCTGGAAGACAGCCGCAAACTGGCCCGCGCTTTGGTGGCTACCGCCAAACTGTTGGGGCTTAAATGCCGCGCGCTGATTACTTATATGGACCAGCCGCTCGGCCGCGCCATTGGCAACGGCAACGAAATGTTGCAAACCGTGCGTATTTTGAAAGGCGAAAAAGACTTAGCGCCCGATTTTTACGAACTGCTTTTGGAACAAGCCGCCAATATGCTGGTTATCAGCGGTAAACAAAAAGACATTAAAAAAGCCCGCAAAATTTTGGAAGAAAAAATTGCCAACGGAGAGGCGTTAGCCAAACTGCGCGAACTGGTTAAATGGCAAGGGGGCGACACACAAGCCGTGGACAACCCGGAAAAATACTTCAAACCGGCCAAACTGACGGTGGACTTTAAGGCCCCGCAGGCGGGTTATGTGGCGCATATAGACGCCCTGCTTACCGGGCAAGCCAGCGTGCTTTTGGGCGCAGGCCGCAACCGCATGGAAGATGCCATTGATTACGGCGCCGGGCTGTGGCTGCACAAAAAATGCGGTGACGCCGTTAAAAAAGGTGATGTGGTAGCCACCCTATACGCCTCCGATAAAAAACGCTTGGAAGACGGTTTAGCCCTGTTTGCCAAGGCCGTAAAATTCACTAAAACCAAACCCAAAGCGTACAAAATTATTAAAGAAGTGATTAAATAGTAAAAAACTCCCCGAGCGTCCACTCGGGGAGTTTTTTGTATTATCATATAAGACGCCCGCCCACGCGGTGCGCTTTTAGGCCGTTGGTACTTGCGCCGCCGCACCATACTGCCAGCTAAAAAGACACTCACCCGCCTAAAAAGCAAAAGCAAGGCCATCAAACAGATGTTTTCCATAAATACAAGCAACAGACAGAAAAAACTCCTCTTTTATAAGCCTATTCCCAAACGGCCCGTATATATAAAAAATCCCCCCACAATCATGTGGAGGGATAAAAATTATTGCATTACTGCTTACCAACCGTTTTTAGTACAAGTCGTTTCGCAACTCTGCCATTGGGAGATAGAACACGATTTTTTGTTGATACCACCACCCGGTCCTATATCGTTATTAAATCCGCCCGAGGTATACCAATTCTTAATACAATGGCAAGGATCTGCTCCGAAGTGATAACACATTTTCTCCTCAATAGCCGGATCCGATGGAAAAGCCGCCATAGCGCAAGGAGTACACGAACATTGGTTAATTTTGTCAAGGACATACTCCTGTTTACACGTCCAGCACACCGTATCCGTTTGAGCGGCGGAAGGGCAGCACTCGCTCTTGTGAGCGGCCCTATAAGAGGAATCCGCACAAGATTTACAAGTATTGGAAACCTCTTTCCATTCGCAATCCGGCAAGTAGGAGTATTTTTCATTAATTACCCCTTCATAACCGGCCCCGTAGTTGGGGTCGTCCGCGCAGTTGCGCGTGCGGGTGGATTCGGACTTGGCCGGAGTTCCAGGGCCGCAAACGCCTTTTTCTTCCTTGCGGTAGCGCAATAAATACGTATCATAGGTGGGGCCCGTTTCCACTACACCGCTGGACAAAACCTTATAATCGTGGTCGTAATCGGCCTTCCACTCCATTACATAGTTATTGGATTGGTCACTGGGAACTACGGTGGTGTCAGCACCAATTTTTAAGCTTGCCAAATCCGCCGCCTTAAAACTGGCATTATCATTCAAATCCACCCCGGCTTCCACCACAACATCCCGCGGGTCGGCTTTTTCGGCCAATAGCTTGGCACCAAGCACACTGCCGCCCTCCCTTATGGCAAAACCCGTAGGCTCCGTAATTTGATAGTTCATCACCGAGGAACTACCCACCTGGCTGTCCCCCGTCAGGCGTAATTCGTTCATTCTTACCAAACCCTTGGCAGAAATGCTACCCGCCGAAACCCCCGTATTGCAGAAATTAACAAACAGAGCTTCCGCCGGGCGCTTATTATTGACCGATTCCAAGTGTGCAAAAGATGCCACCGGCTGGGAAAGGGCCGTCACAAATTTTAATTCTTCCGCGCCGGCAGGAACCACAGCCAAACACGCGGCAAGTAAGATTATTTTTTTCATAATAAATCCTCTCTTACAATAGGGGAACCCCCCTTAAAATGGGCAGACTCCCTCTGACGGATATTATACTAAAAAAAACTCCAAAAACAAGGGGAAAATTTATTTTCAGGGGTTTCACCCCTTACCTGCCTTACTTTTTTTATTATAAAAAGTAAGACAAAAGAACAGCACCCTGCGGGCGGCACCCTGCGGGCGGCACCTTGCGAGCCGCACCTTGCAGGCCGCCTGCAAAAAGGCTAGCACCCCGAGCCGCCGTCCGCAGGACAAATTTATTTTTATCCGGGCATTTTACAACCTTTTTTTCAGGGGTTGCACCCCTTACCTGCCTTACTTTTTTTCATTGCAAAAAA